>CAMENN010000053.1 GCA_945928315.1 uncultured Clostridia bacterium | reverse complement strand
CCCTTGACTGTTCTCCAGATCCCTAAGTGTAACCTATGTTTGACACTTCAACAGATTTGTGGCGGGAATTGAGGGCACACAATTGACTTCCCCGCGCGAACGTGCTATAATCGCCTTATAAATCTGTAAATGGAGGGATTTCACCATGGAACATATCAAGACGCTGAATACCCGTAACCTCTGCGAGAGCGCGAAGAACGGCGGCTGCGGCGAGTGCCAGACTTCCTGCCAGTCCGCCTGCAAGACCAGCTGCGGCATTGCCAATCAGCAGTGCGAGAGCAAGAACGAGAACAAGTAAGCGCAAAACGAAGATGCCGCCTTGACGGGCGGCATTTTTTAGGCTATACAGCCATACCGCAATACGGCAAAGGGATGCGGGACGGACGGTTTGCAGACAGAACCGGGTCTGCGATCAAACCCGTCAGGGATCGCTTCGCTCCCTGACTGCTTTTTCCCTTGATCGCTTCGCGATGGGATTACGCTGGGCTGCCGCCCAGACTCCTTCCCCGCTTCGCGCTGATCTTCCGAGTTTTTATACCGTATTCCACAGACCCCGAAGGAGAGACAACATGATTCATCAGTATCAGCTCGGCGGCTGCAACATCGTGCTGGACGTGTGCTCCGGCTCCGTGCACGCCGTGGACGAGGTCGCCTACGACGTAATCGGCCTGTTCGAGGACCACAGCCGCGAGGAGGTCATCGACGCGGTCGCGTCAAAGCACCCGGAGGCAACGCGTGCAGACATCGAGGAGTGCTATGCGCAGGTGGAGGCCCTGCGCGATGAGGGCCGCCTCTTCGCGCCGGACACCTACGAGCCGATGGCCGGCAGGCTCAAGGAGAAGACCTCCGGCGTCGTCAAGGCGCTGTGCCTGCACGTCGCCCATACCTGCAACCTCAACTGCGCCTACTGCTTTGCCAGCCAGGGCAAGTATCACGGCGAGCGCGCGGTGATGAGCTTTGAGGTCGGCAGGCAGGCGCTCGACTTCCTCATCGCCCACTCCGGCACGCGCCGCAATCTGGAGGTCGATTTCTTCGGCGGCGAGCCGCTGATGAACTTCGATGTGGTCAAGCAGCTGGTCGCCTATGCCCGCAGCATCGAGAAGGCGCACGGCAAGAACTTCCGCTTCACGCTGACCACCAACGGCCTGCTCATCGACGACGACGTCATCGACTTCGCCAACCGGGAGATGAGCAACGTCGTGCTGAGCCTCGACGGCCGCAAGGAGGTCCACGACCGCTACCGCGTCGATTACGCGGGCAACGGCAGCTGGGAGCGCATCGTGCCCAAGTTCCAAAAGCTCGTCGCGGCGCGCGGCGGCAAAAACTACTACATGCGCGGCACGTTCACCCATCAGAACCCCGACTTCCTCGCCGACATCCGGCAGATGCTCGATCTGGGCTTCACCGAGCTGAGCATGGAGCCGGTCGTCTGCGCGCCGGGCGATCCCGCGGAGCTGACGCCCGAGGACATCAAGATCGTCATGCAGCAGTATGAGGAGCTGGCGCAGCTCATGCTGCAGCGCGACCGCGAGGGCCGGCCCTTCACCTTCTATCACTACATGATCGACCTGACCGGCGGCCCGTGCATCTACAAGCGCATCTCCGGCTGCGGCTCCGGCACGGAGTACATGGCCGTGACGCCGTGGGGCGACCTCTACCCCTGCCATCAGTTCGTCGGCGAGGAGAAGTTCCGCCTGGGCGACGTCTGGCACGGCGTGGACAACAAAAAGACGCAGGACGAGTTCGCCGCCTGCAACGTCTATGCCCGGCCGGAGTGCCGCGACTGCTGGGCGCGGCTGTACTGCTCCGGCGGCTGCGCGGCCAACGCGTACCACGCGACCGGCTCCGTGCGCGGCACCTACAAGACCGGCTGCGAGCTGTTCAAGAAGCGCATGGAGTGCGCCATCATGGTGCAGGTGGTCCGCGCGCTCGGGGAGAACGCGTAAATGGACACGCCCATCTGCGACTTCGTGCGCGGCTACGCGCGAAGCGGCGCGCTGCGGCTGCACATGCCCGGGCACAAGGGCGAGGGCCCGCTGGGCATGGAGGCGCTGGACATCACCGAGATCCCCGGCGCAGACAGCCTCTACGAGGCGGACGGCGTGATCGCGCAGAGCGAAAAAAACGCCTCCGCGCTTTTCGGCGCGCCGACGCTCTATTCAACGGAGGGTTCGTCGCTGTGCATCCGCGCGATGCTCGCGCTCGTGCAGCGCCACGCAGCAGCGCAGGGGCGCCGCCCGGTGATCGCGGCAGGGCGCAACGCGCACAAGACGTTCCTGAGCGCCGCGGCGCTGCTCGACCTGCCGGTGAACTGGCTGACGCCGGAGGGCGCGCAGTCCTACCTCTCCTGCGCGCTGAGCGCCGGGGAGCTGGAAGCGCAGCTTGCCGCGATGGACGAGCCGCCCGCGGCGGTCTACCTCACCAGCCCGGACTACCTGGGCAACACCGTCGATGTGGCCGCGCTTTCGGCGATCTGCCACCGCCACGGCGCGCTGCTGCTCGTGGACAACGCGCACGGCGCTTACCTGCGCTTTCTGCCGCAGTCCCGCCACCCCATCGACCTGGGGGCCGACCTGTGCTGCGACTCCGCACACAAGACGCTGCCCGTGCTCACCGGCGGGGCGTATCTGCACATTGCTGAAAGCGCGCCGCAGGCGCTGCAGGCGCAGGCGAAGGATGCGCTGGCGCTCTTTGGTTCGACCAGCCCGTCGTACCTGATTCTGCAATCGCTCGACGCGGCCAACCGCACGCTTGCGCAGGGCTACCGGGCGCGGCTGGCGGACTTTCTGCCGCGGGTACAGCGGGCGAAGGACGCGCTGCGGGCGCAGGGCTATGCGCTGTGCGGGGACGAGCCGCTCAAGCTGACGCTGCGGACGAAGCCGTACGGCTACCGCGGCGCGGAGCTGGCCGCGCGGCTGGCAAAAAGCGGCGTGGTCTGCGAGTTTGCCGACCCGGACTTTCTGGTGATGATGCTCACCCCGGAGATCGGGGAGAGCGGGCTTGCACGGATGGTGGAAGTGCTGGCCGCCGTGCCCCGTCGGGACGCGATTTGGGAGGAACCTCCGGCGTTCCGGCGTGCGGAGCGGGTGATGAGCATCCGCGAGGCGATGCTCGCGCCGGGCGAGCGCGTGCCGGTGGAGGTAAGCGAGGGCCGGGTGCTCGCGAGCGCGTCGGTAGGATGCCCGCCCGCCGTGCCGGTGCTGGTCTGCGGGGAGCGGATTGATGCACACGCCATCGCATGCTTTGGGTATTATGGAATAAAAGCCTGTATGGTGGTTAAGCAATAAACGCTGCTTCAAACAGGCGCGAAGCGAAGAAGGGGTCTGGGGACTGGTCCCCAGGCTAGGGGTTTGGGGGATGAAATCCCCCAACGTTCCCGTGCGAAGCCAAAACCGCAGGCCGGAGCGGAGCCGAAGGCGACAATTACGGCCGTGGCAAAGCGGCTTGAAGCCGCCGCCCATTCCCGCTGCGAAAATTGTATAGCAAAGCCCGCCGGAACAGCCGTTCCGGCGGGCGGTTTTGTTTGCAGCTTTGGGCGCAGCTCTGCGATTCCCACCAGGTTTTCGCAAACCCACCGTCAGGTGACGCTTCGCTCCCTGACTGCTTTTTTCTTTAATCGCTTCGCGATGGGGAACGATGGGGCTGCCGCCCCATACCCTGCTTGGGGCGCCGCCCCAAACCCCGCAAGGGATTTCATCCCTTGACCCTTCCTCGCTTCGCGCGGTTTGAAGCCACTTTACAGGCAGAACATGAAGAAGCGCAGCACCTCGTAATAGGCATCCGAGGAGAACATCACCGTGCGCGGCCCGGTCTGGCGCACGCCCGGATAGAAGCTCGCGCGGCGCGCCTTCGCGTGCTGCACAAACTCCACCTCCACGTCAAACTTGTTCGGCAGGTCCAGCCTGAACTTCTCCGGATGCGCCAGCCCGTCGCGCACCGCGATTTCCGCCGTCTCGCGGATGCGCCGCACCGCCTCGTTCGGATGGATCGACACCGTGCCGCTGCCGCGCCCGCTCTGCACCGGCACCGTGTAGACGTTCGGCATCAGCCGCTTCGCCGCCTCGCAGACGCCCAAGTCGCCCGCAATCATCAGCACCGGCACGTCGTAATACGCCGCCACAAAGCTGTTGATCACCATCTCGCTCGCCTGAATGCTGTTGATGCGCACCGAGCAGTTCTGCAGGTTCATCGTGTGCGCCAGCGGGCTGAAGTCCGTGTTCGAGGACGAATGATAGCCCGTGAACAGCACGCCCGCAAAGCTCGAATCCAGCCCCGACATCATCGAGTGAATGTCGCTGCCCCAGCCGCGGAAGATCTGCACGTTCTCCGGCAGCTCCGCGGGGATCAGGTTGCGCGCGCTGTCGTGTGCGTCCTTCACATAGACGCCGTCGCTGCCGGCCGCCGTCGCGCCCTGGCAGGCCGCCGCAACCTCGCGCGTCATCTGGCGGCGGAACGGCTCGTACTCCGCCTTGCCCAGCTCCGTCTCGTCCCAGTGGGCGATGCCGCAGGTACCCTCGATGTCCGCGGAAATGAAAACTCTGCTGATCATATGCGTTTGTCTCCTGTCCTTGTCATTTGGTCACGTCCACAAAATCCTTTGCCCCGCTGGCGCGGTACAGCTCGTCCACCGAAAGGCGCACGCCGCTGTGGTCGTTGCCCGCCGCGGGATAGACCACGTCGTAGCGGCGCAGCGACTCGTCCAGATACACCGTCACGCCGGGATTCACGCCGAACGGGCAGACCCCGCCGACCGCATGCCCCACCAGCGCCTCCACCTGATCCGCCGGGAGCATCTTCGCCTTCATGCCGAAGCGCGCCTTGAACTTTCCGTTGTCGATGCGCGCGTTGCCCGCCGCCAGAATCAGCAGCGCGCCCTCGCCATCCACAAACGAAAGCGTCTTGGCGATGTGCTCCGGCGCACAGCCGAGCGCCTGTGCGGCCAGCTCGACCGTCGCGCTCGAATCGGCCAGCTCGATGATTCGATCCTCCAGCCCGTAGCGGCGCAGATGCGCCCGGGCCTTGTCCATGCTCATGTGCGTTGGCCTCCCGTGTCAGGCGATTGCGAGCGCGATCTCCATCATCTGCGTGAAGGAGGTCTGGCGCGCCTCGGCAGGGAGCGCCTCGCCGGTGAAGATGTGGTCGGAGATGGTGCAAATAGCCAGCGCGTTCTTGCCCGCGCGCGCCGCGTTCAGGTAGAGCGCCGCGGCCTCCATCTCCACCGCCAGCACGCCGAGCTTCTTGAGCTTGCCCGCGCCGCCGGCCTCGTCGTAGAACACATCGGAGGAGTAGAGCGCGCCGACGTTCGGCTCGATGCCCATCGCGCGCGCGGCGGATACGGCCGCGTCCAGCAGCTTAAAGGAGCAGCAGGGCGCCACGTTGCCATCGAAGAACTGGCGGCCGAAGTTCGAGTTCGTGTAGGCGCTCATGCCCATGACGACGTCGCGGACGTGCACGTTGTCGCCGATGCCGCCGGCGGTGCCCACGCGGATGATGTTCTCCACGCCGTAGAAGTTGAACAGCTCGTAGGAGTAGATGCCGATGGACGGCATGCCCATGCCGGAGGCCATGACGGAGACGCGCTTGCCCCTGTAGGTGCCGGTATAGCCCTGCACGCCGCGCGTGTTGTTGACGAGCACGGGGTTCTCGAGGTACGTCTCCGCGATGAATTTCGAGCGGAGCGGATCGCCGGGCATGAGCACCGTGCGGGCGAAATCGCCCTCCTTCGCGGTGATATGCGGGGTGGGAATATGGGGATTGGCCATAAACAAGCCTCCTTTCGCACATTGCGTGATAGCCCTATTATACCCCGCCCGGCAGAAAATGCCAACAGGAATTTCGCCCGGCGGCCCGCGGCCTTGACAGCCGGGGCGAAAGCTCGTAAACTATTGCTGATTAGCACAATCCTGCTTGAGAACGCGCGAAGCGAAGAAGGGGTCTGGGGACTGGTCCCCAGGCGGGTTTTAGGGCGGCAGCCCTAACGTTTCCAAAGGAGAAACGTAGTCTCAGAGCAGGCTGCGTAGCAGCCTACGATTGAGACGGGGCTGATTTGCCAGGACATTATTTCCGATAGGGCCAAAAGACAGGTAGAACAGGAGGCGGACCGATGCTGCGAACCCGGAAGCGCTGGGCGATCTTCACGCTGACGGTGGCGATCCTGCTGCTTTCGCTGTGCGCGCTCACGGTATATCTCGTCGATCCGTTCGAGCACTACCGCGAGTCCGCCATCCTGCCGCTGTACGATCAGGAGAGCTACAACAACCCCGGCATCGCGAAAAACTACGACTACAACGCGGTGATCCTGGGCACCTCGATGGTGGAGATGAGCCATCCCTCGGTCATCGACGAATGCTTCGGCGTCTCCTCGGTGAAGCTGCCGATGCGCGGCTCGCACACGGCGCAGATGGGCTGGCAGCTTGCGCACGTCCTTGACACGCACGAGCTCAAGCTGGCGATTCTGGCGGTGGACGCGTATTCGCTGATGGGTCCGCCGGACGACATGGAGGAAATCTACGACTACCTCTGGAACGACAGTGTGCCCGACGACGTGAGCTATCTGCTCAACCTCGACGTGCTGCTGGTCCGGGTTCCGCGGATGCTGCGCAACCTCGGCAAGTCCACAGCCACCAAGCGCGACGACATGTACCAGTGGACGGACGTGACCTTCAGCGCGCAGAGCGTGTTTGACAGCTTCTCCTTCCAGCCCCAGCAGGAGATGACCGATCCGGACTACCGCCTTGAGCGCTCGACGGAGAACATCCGCCGGCACATCGAGACGTATGTCGCGGCGCACCCGGAGACGACGTTCAAAATCTACATGCCGCCGTACTCGGTGGCCTACTGGTATGTGATGACGCGCGGCGGGCTCTCCGAGCAGCAGTACCGCTCCCGCGCGCGGGTCTGCGAGCTGCTGCTTGACTACCCGAACGTGGAGATTTACGACTACTCCTCGCGGCTCGAGTGGATCACGGACCTCAACAACTACTTCGACTATTCGCACCACAGCGGGGCAATCAGCGACGCGATCATGTGCGCGATGGCGGCGGGCGAAAACCGCGTGACGAGCGTGGATGACATGGCCGCGGGCAGCGCGCGCATCCGGCAGGCGGTTGAGGACTTCGCCGCGGCATACGAGCCCTGACCGGCACGCATGCGGGGTTGACGCCCCGCACGAATTGCTTTATAATTGAAGCTGTTCAGCAAAGGAGGTTGATGGATGTGATCATCGATCGCATTGAGGAGCAGGAGCGGTATTACCCGGTTCACCCGGATATGGAGCTGGCGTTCGCCTTCCTGGCGGAGGCGCCGGATCTGGAGCCGGGCCGTTACGAGCTGGAGAACGGCCTGTTTGCTACGGTCTCCGAGGGGGACACGCGCCAGATTGACACGGTGAATCTGGAGGCGCACAAGGAGTATATCGACCTGCAGTACTGCATCGCGGGCGGCGAGCGCATGGCGTGGGCGCACATTCAGGAGCTCAATCCGTGCGGCGAGGACGCCGAGCACGACTGCTATTTCTACAGCGGCACGTCCACGGCGATGTCGATCCGGCCGGGCATGTTCTTCATCATGTTCCCGAGCGACGCGCACAAGGCGGGCTGCCACAACGAGTTCCCCAAGCACTACCGCAAGGTGGTCGTCAAAATCCCGGTAAAGAAGTAAAGAACGAAAGAAGCCGCAAGGGATTGCGGCTTCTTTGATAGAGAACAGCCATGCTGGCGGAGGGGCTTTTCGCCTTCGGCGGGGGACGCGCTCCGCTGGGCCCAGGGGATGAGCGGGGAAATCGAAATCCCCCCTGGTCCTCCTGCCCTGGGGTTTGGGGAACGGAGTTCCCCTCATCGTTTTCCACCGGAGGTGGCATCAATCACCGCCCGGCACTCAACAATACCCGAAAACCATCAAAAGGAGCAGCCTATGCTTGACATCGCCATCATCGGCGCCGGCCCCGCCGGCTACAGCGCCGCCATCAACGCCCGCAAGCGCGACAAATCCGCCCTGGTCATCGGCCAGAGCGGCGGCTGGCTCGCCCGCGCGGAGCGCATCGACAACTATCCCGGCCTGCCCGGCGTCTCCGGCGCGCAGCTGCTTGAGACCATGCGCGCGCAGGCCGAGGCCATGGGCGCACAGACCCGCCCCGGCGTCGTCCATCAGGTGATGGACATGGGCGGCACGTTCGCCCTGTCCCTCGGCGGGGACTTCGTCGAGGCCCGGCGCATCATCCTCTGCACCGGCGCCAAGCAGCCCCGCCTGCTCCCCGGCGAGGAGCGGCTGCTCGGCCGCGGCGTCAGCTACTGCGGCACCTGCGACGCCATGCTCTATCGCGGCAAGGATGTCGCCGTCATCGCGCAGGGACCGGAGGCCGTCTCCGAGGCCAATTTTCTCGCGTCCGTCTGCGGGAGCGTCACGTTCTTCGGGGCGCCGGACGCGGCGCTTGATGCCCGCATCGTCGTCAGCGACAAAAAGCCCGAGGAAATCGTGGGCGACGCGCGCGTGACCGCCCTGCGCGCCTCCGGCGAGGACATGCCCTTCGACGGCGTGTTCATCTTCCGGGAGGCGATGGCGCTCTCCGCGCTGCTGCCGGGCCTCGCCATGGACGGCGCGTTCATCCGCGTGGACCGCTCCATGCACACCAGCGTGCCGGGCGTGTTCGCCGCGGGCGACTGCACCGGCCTGCCCCTGCAGGTCGCCAAGGCCGTGGGCGAGGGCTGCATTGCCGCGCTCAGCGCCGCGCAGGAGCTCAGGTAAACCCGATGTGAAATTTTGGCCGTTTTCGCGGAACTTCTTGCCCTTTGGAGTGTCGATATGCTATAATCAATATGTAATCATGTCGATATGCGATTCAATCAACGGGCAGGGAGGGAGCACAGATGCGCACCATAGAAACCGACAAGGCCGCCGTGGAGATCATCGTGTGGCCGGAGGACAAGCCCTGGCAGGGGCGCTACCAGACCACGAGCCGTGTGGAGAAGGGCATCTGTCAGCTCACGCTCTCCCCGGAGGTCTTCCACAACGCGGCCAAGGCCAACACGGCCTACCGCCGCTTCGCCCGCAAGCTGGAGCGCGAGGGCCTCTGCCCGCCGAACGTCGTCTTCAGGGAGCTGACCTCGCAGGCATCGAAAAACGTGTTCTGCATCCTGACGACGCGGGAATCCGTCTTTAACTCCGCCTGTGACATCGGGCGCATGTACGTCGTGGAGTCCGGCATCGACGAGCGCCGCCGCCTGTGCGCGGTGCTGCTGCGGGACAAGGCGAGAACCAGCGAGGTTGTATGAACGAGCTGCCGCAAGCCTATATCGCGCAAATGAAACGCCTGCTCGGTGAAGCAGGCTTTTTTGCGTATGAAAAAGCCCTCGGGGAGCCTGTGACGCGCGCGCTGCGGGTGAACCTGCTGCTCTTCCCGGACGGCGCGCCGCCCTGCGCGATTGAGGGGCTGGGCGAGCCCGTTCCCTGGGCGAAGGGCGCGTACTTCATCGAGGGGGATGCGCGCCCGGGCCTGTCCCCGCTGCACGAGGGCGGGCTGTACTACATGCAGGAGCCCAGCGCCATGACCGCCGTCTCCGCGCTCTGTCCGCAGCCCGGGGAGCGCGTGCTCGACCTGTGCGCCGCGCCCGGCGGCAAGAGCACGCAGATCGCCGCGCTGATGGCCGGACGCGGACTGCTCGTGTGCAATGAGCCGGTGCCCTCCCGCGCGCAGATCCTCTCGCGCAACGTGGAGCGCATGGGCGTGCGCAACGCCGTGGTGACCTGCGCGCTGCCGGATCAGCTGTCCCCGCGCTTTGCGGGCTTCTTCGACCGGATTCTGGTGGACGCGCCGTGCTCGGGCGAGGGCATGTTCCGCCGCCAGATCGAGGCGCGCGATGAGTGGAGCGAGAACGCACCGCGCGGCTGCGCCGACCGCCAGCTGGAGATTCTTCACGAGGCCGCGAGGATGCTCGCGCCGGGCGGGCACATGGTCTATTCCACCTGCACGTTCAACGACACGGAGAACGAGGGCGTGCTTGAGCGGTTTCTTCAGGCACATCCGGAGTTTGCGCTGGTGCCGTTCGCGCTCCCGGGCCTGCCGCGCGCGGAGGCGGGCTATCTGCACCTGTATCCGCACGAGATGCGCGGCGAGGGGCACTTCGTCTCGCTGCTCCAAAAGCGCGCGGACGCGCCCGCCGCACCCGAACCGGCGAAGAAGAAGGGCAAGGCTGCGCCGCGCCCGGCCAAGGCGCAGGAGGCGATCGCGCTGCCTCCGGTGCTGGCGGAGGGCGTCTCGTTTGAGCGGCTGCACAGCGCGGGCGGGTGCCTGTGGAGCCTGCCGGAGGGGCTCGACATCGCGCGGCTCGACGGCCTGCGCGTGCTGCGCACGGGGCTGCTGCTCGCCCATGCCGAGGGGCGGCGCGCGGAGCCGGATCACGCGCTGGCGATGGCGCTGCGGCCGCAGGAGGCGCTGCGCACCGCGGCGCTGACCCGTGAGCAGGCGCTTGCCTATCAGGCGGGCGAGGCGCTCGATCTGGGCAATCTCCCGGAGGGCTTCACGCTGATGTGCTGCGAGGGCGTGTCGCTGGGCTGGGGCAAGCAGGCCGGCGGCCTGATGAAGAATCACTATCCCAAGGGCCTGCGAAGAAGATAAAACCATCTTAAAACTACCGCGAAGCGGGGAAGGGTCCAGGGGACCGGAGCCTGCCGCGCCCAGTGGGCGGAACAGGCTCCGGTCCCATCGTTCCCCCTCCGAAATCCCGGGTCCGGCGCGGTTTGGCCCTTCCGTTTTTCCCGCTGTTCGTGTATAATGAAGCATGGAAGGGAGTGTGCCTGCCTGTGAAGAAATTTCTGAAAGCCTTCTATCTGCTGATCGTCGGCCTCGTCGTGTTCACGGGCGCGCTGATCATCGCCAAGGGCGCCCGCCAGCACGGCGAGCCCACCGCAAGCGCCGCGCAGACGATGCGCGCCATTCCCCTGGACGAAGAAAACGACAGCGCGGCCTGACGCGCGGGAGGAAGCCATGTTCACCCCGAACCCCTACGGCCTGTTCTCCATGCCGACGCTGGAGACGCCGAGGCTCATCCTTCGCCGGATCGCCATGAGCGACGCGAAGGATATTTTTGCGTATAGCGCCGACGAGGAGGTCGCCCGCCATGTGCTCTGGTCGGCGCAGAAGAGCCTCTCCGAGGCGAAGGACTACTGCAAATACATGATGCGCCGCTACCGCAGCGATGAGCCGGCCAGCTGGGGCATCGTCGAAAAGGCATCCGGGCATCTGGTGGGCACCATCGGCTTCATGGACTACAGCGAGGACAACGCCAGCGTGGAGGTCGGCTATTCGCTGGCGCGCTGGCTCTGGAACGGCGGCTACATGACCGAGGCCCTCGCCCGCGTCATCGACTACACGTTCGACGCCATGGACATCAACCGCATCGAGGCGCAGCACGAGCTGACCAATCCCGCCTCCGGCCGCGTCATGGAGAAGTGCGGCATGCGCCGGGAGGGCCTGCTGCGCCAGAGACTCTACAACAAGGGCAAATACGTGGACGTGGCCCTCTACGCGATCCTCAGAAGCGATCCGCGCCCGGGCCATGCGCTGCTTGAAAGGGAAAGCCATGATTCGACTCATCGCCTGTGATATGGACGGCACGCTGCTTGACGACGACAAGCGCCTGCCCCGCGACCTGTTCCCCGCGCTCGATGCGCTGCGCGCGCAGGGCGTCAGCTTCGCCGTGGCCAGCGGAAGGCAGTATGCCTCGCTGCGCCGGGACTTTGAGCCCGTCGCCGACCGCATGCTCTTCATCAGCGAAAACGGCGCGCTCGTCATGCGCGGGGACGAGCGATTGTTCATCGATCCGCTGCCCGCAAGCGCCCTGCCGGGCATCATTGAGACGGCGCGCACGATGGAGCACGTCTTCCCGGTGATCTGCCGCGCGGGCGTCGCGATCATCGAGGAGAGCGCCTCCGAGGAATTCGTCGAGGAGACGAAGCGCTATTACCCCAGCGTGCAGGTCGTGCACGACCTGATGGACCATACAGACGCGGATGACGTGTGCAAGGTCGCCTTCTACGACGAGGGCGATGCGCAGACGCACGAGCTGCCCGTACTGCAAAGGGCACTCGAACCGGAGCTGGCCGTCATCCTCTCCGGCGCGCACTGGGTGGACGTGATGAAGCCCGGCGTCAACAAGGGCCGCGCCATGCGCGCGCTGCAGGAGCGCCTGTCCATCACCCCGGACGAGTGCATGGCGTTTGGCGACTACCTCAACGACATCGAGCTGCTGGAGGCTGTGACCGAGAGCTACGCCATGAAAAACGCCCACCCCGAGCTCGCCCGCGTCGCCCGCCACCGCGCGCCCGCCAACAGCGAGGACGGCGTGATGCGCGTGCTCCGCGAGCGCTTTTCGCTGTGACGGAGGCGCGCGGATGAAGACGATCATCGCCGATGCGGCGTGGGACGGCCGCAGGCTGACCCGCTTTCTGCAAAAGGCGCTGCCCGCCGCCTCCATGGGGCAGATCGCCCGGTTCCTGCGTCTGGGGCGCGTGAAGGTCGACGGCAGGCGCGGGCACGAGGACACGGTGCTCGGCAAGGGCCAGCGCATCGACCTGTATGTGGAGGATGAGTGGTTCGCCGCGCCGCAGCGCGAGGACCCGTTCTATTCGAAGATCCGCCCGAAGCTGACGATCCTCTACGAGGATGCGCACGTCATGCTGCTGGACAAGCGTCCCGGCCTGATCTGCCACCCCGACGAAGGCGAGAAGGTGCATACGCTGCTGACCTATGCGCAGGCATACCTCTACCAGAAGGGCGAGTGGCAGCCGCAGGCGGGCAGCTTTGCCCCGGCGCTGTGCAACCGCATCGACCGCTTCACCGGCGGCATCGTCATCCTCGCCAAGGACGAGGAGGCGCTGCGCGCGATGGACGCGAAGATTCGCGGGCGCGAGGTGGAGAAGTACTACCTGTGCGCCGTGCTCGGACGCATGAAGTATCCGGAGGGCACGCTGCGCCACTATCTGCTCAAGGAGCCGAACCAGAAGAAGACGACCGTGCTGCGCAGCCCACAGCCGGGCGCGAAGGAGGCCGTCACCTATTACCGCGCGGTGGATGAGCGGGATGGCCTCACGCTCTGCGAGTGCCTGCTGGGCACGGGCCGCACGCATCAGATCCGCGCGCAGTTCGCCGCCATCGGCCATCCGCTGCTGGGCGACACGCAGTACGGCAGCGCGAAGCAAAATGAGCGCTACGGGCGCGTGAGCGGGCAGGCGCTGTGCGCCTACCGCCTGATCTTCCGCTTTGAAACGGACGCTGGCTGCCTGAGCGGCCTTGACGGCCTGACCGTGCAGGTGCGGGACGTGCCGTTCGTGCGCACCTACTTCCCGGACGTGGTGATCCCGCAGCCGGACAACGCAAAGGAGTGACGCTATGGGGAATCTTCCACGCCTGCGCGCGGTGCCCCTGTGCTTTTTTGCGGCCGTCGCCAGCGCGACGGCCATGGGCGCCTACTTCGGCGAGGCCATGCAGGGCACGGCGGCGCTGATCGCCTGCATGCTGCTCTTCTGGGGCGCGTGCGCCGTGCGCCCGTCCCGCAAGGAGGCGGCGCTGTGCGCGCTGCTGGGCGCGGCGTTTTCGCTCAGCCGCGTGCTCGGCCTCTCCTATGATACGATGGACTCCTACGGCCTGATCATGCGCAGCGCGGGCACGCTGGCCATCGCCCTGCTGGCGTTTTTGTCCCTCGCGGCGATGAGCGCCTGCGCGCTGATGCTGCTGCTCGCGCTCACGCGGCGCGTGGCGGCGTGGGCCGCGCGCGACGGGGAGATCGACCGCAAACAGCGCAGGCGGCTGTTCCTCCTCAGCGCGGCGATGATTGTCCTCGGCTCCGTGCCGTATCTGATCCTCTACGCCCCGGGGCTCAACATCTTCGACACGCACGACCAGATCCTGCAGTTCTTCGGCTATCCCAGCTACATCGGCGACGGCAGCGCGCTCTCGGACCACCATCCGGTGTTCCTGACCGTGGTCTACGGCCTGTTCATGAAGGCGGGCGTTTTGCTGGGCAGCCCGAACGCGGCGCAGCTTGCCTACAGCCTGCTGAGCATGGCGGCGGTGGCGCTGGCATTTGCCTATGCGTTTGTGACGCTCTACGACCTGGGTCTGGGCGAAAAGCCGCTGCTGCTCATGGCCGCGTGCGTGGCGCTCTACCCCGTGCTGGCGCTCTACGCGTTCAACATGTGCAAGGACGTGAGCGCGGCGCCGTTCGTGCTGATCTTCATCGCGCAGGCGCTGCGCATCCATCGCACGCGCGGCGCGGTCATGCGCAGCAACCGCTTCGCGCTGGCCGTCTTCGCCAACGCGCTCATGCTCATGCTCACGCGCAAGCCCTCGCTCTATGCGCTCGCCTTCGCCGCCGTGTTCATGATCCTCGCGTATCCCGGCGTGCGCAGGCGCATGACGGCGGCGCTGCTGGGCGCGGTGGTGGTCTTCCAGGTGGGATACACGTCCCTGCTTCTCCCGGCGCTGGGGGTCATCCCGGGCGAGACGCGGGAGATGCTCTCCGTGCCGCTTCAGCAGGTGGCGCGCGTGCTGCACGAAGGGCGCGAGGTCACACAGGAGGAGCTTGACGCCGTCTCGCGCGTGCTCGATGTGGACTACGCCGCGGCGAACTACGACCCGCGCCTGAGCGACCCGGTCAAGGACACCACCAACCCGGACATGACCGGCGCGGACCTCGCGGCGTTCATGAAGGCGTGGCTGCGCCTCGGCCTGCGCCACCCGGCGGCGTACGTCGAGGCGTGGATCAACCAGATCTACGGCTACTTCTACCCCTCCGACAGCAACACCATCGTCTGCCTGACGCTCAATTCCCCCGACCAGGGCGGCGTCACGCTCACGCAAAGTCCGGCGCTCGAGGGCGCGCGTCTGGAGCTGCACAACATCATCTACTACCGCCTGCGCCGGATTCCAGGCATCGGCGCGCTGTTCTACGTCGATACGATCGTCTGGCTGTTCCTCTTTGCGCAGCTGGCGATTGGCCTGCGCCACGGGCTGCGCGCGCTGGCCCCGTTCATGTTCTTCGTGGGCACGCTGGGCATCTGCCTGCTCTCGCCCAAGAGCGGCGAGATCCGCTACCTGATGCCCATCCTCTATGCGCTGCCCGCGCTGCTGGGGCTGGCGCTGCTGCCCCGGCAGGAAGGCGGGGAGGTGCGCGCATGAGGACGAGCATGACGCGGAAGGAACGGATGCTGCGCGCGGCGCTCTCCGCGGCGCTGGCGATCGGCTTCGGGCTGATCTTCTACGCGTTCAACACGCCGCTGGGGCTGGCGCTGCTGCCCCGGCAGGAAGGCGGGGAGGTGCGCGCATGAGGACGAGCATGACGCGGAAGGAACGGATGCTGCGCGCGGCGCTCTCCGCGGCGCTGGCGATCGGCTTCGGGCTGATCTTCTACGCGTTCAACACGCCGCTGGGGCCGAGCATCGGCAGCGACAACGCGATCTACCTGACGATGGGCACGGCCATCGCGCGGGGCTACGCGCCCTACACGGAGATCTTCGACCACAAGGGCCCGCTGGTGTTCATCCTTCAGGCGATTCCGCAGGCGCTCTCCGGCGGCTACAGCACGCTGGCCGTGTTCATTCAGCAGGTGCTCTTCCTGTTCGCCTGCCTGCGCGTGATCGACGCGATCGCCCGGGCGATGGGCGTGCGTTTTGGCGCGCCGGCGCAGCTTTTGTATCTGGCGCTCATCGGCTCGCTGGTGGGTGGCGGCAACCTGACGGAGGAATACGCGAACCTGTTCACGCTCCTCGGCCTGTATGCGGCGGTGCGCGTGTTCGGCGGGGAACAGGAGCGCGCGCCGCGCAGCCTGCTTGCCCCCTCGGCGCTGCTGGGCGCGATGGCGATGCTCTGCCTGATGACGCGCGCAAACAACGCGCTGCCGCTGTGCGGCGCGGCGCTGGGGCTGAGCCTCTGGCTGCTCCTCTCGCGGCGCTTTGCGCAGCTGGGCGCGTGCGCGCTGGGCTTTGCGGCGGGCGCAGCCATCGCGGCGCTGCCGGTGGCATTCTGGCTGGCGGCCAACGGCGCGCTGTCGGCATCCATCTACGGCGCGTTCATCCACAACATGATGTACGCGGAGACGGAGGGTGCCAGCCGCATCCAGATGCTGCTTCACTCCGGCTACGGCCTGTGCGCGATGGTGATGGCGGCGCTCGCCTGCGCGGGCGCGCTGGCGCTCTGGCTCCGCACGCGGCGCGCGGCGCTGCCGCTCATGCTGGTGCTCGCCGCGGCAGCGGGCGGCGCGGCGGCGTTCGTCTCGCACAAGTACTACGACCACTACCTGATCCTCGGCGCGCCCGCAGCGGCCGTGGGCGTCTGCGCGCTGCTTTGGGCCGCGCAGAGTCTGCCCAAACGCGCGCGGGGTGCGGCGCTGTGCACGGGGCTGGCGCTGTGCTGCCTGTGGCTGGGCGTCAAGGGCAGGGAGACGAACGACTGGCGGCTTTCCGAGCTTGTGGACAGCGAGACGTTTGCCGAGGACGCCCGCGCGCTCTACGCGCAGGTGCCGGAGGACGAGCGGGACCGCTTCATGGCCTACCGCGTGGAGCCGAAGTGGTACGCCTGCACCGGCGCGCTGCCGTGCATGCGCTTTTACTTCCTGCAGGAGGTGCTGGCGCAGGCCGACCCGGCGGTGATGGACGAGATCGTGGCGACGTTCGAAACCGACCCGCCGCTCTGGCTGGTCATCTACTACAACCGCGAGTTCGGCCCGCCGTACGACGCGCGCGTGGCGGAAATTTTCGAGCGCGACTATGAATTTGTGGACGCCCGGGGGCAGTATCAGCTCCTGCGGCACAGGGAGGGCGCATGAAGAAAAGGCTGCTGACCCTCGGCATGGGACTGGCGCTTCTGGCCGCCGCGGCGACGGCGGTGAACGTCATCCTGCTGCCCTACGCCCGGGCCTGCTACGGCTACGGCGCGGCGATCCAGGGAATCGTCTGCGTGCTGGCGGCGGCGCTGTTCCTCTTCGTGGGCGCGCGGATGGAGGGCGCGGGCATGGAGCGGCTTTCGCGCATCGAGCGCGTCGCGCGGCCCGCATTCCTGCTCGCGCTGTTTGCCGTGCACCTGCTGCTGGGCTATCTGATGGAATACACGCCGATGGGCGACAACCACATGCTCTACGACGGCTCGCAGATGCTGGCCGCGCAGGGCAATTTCGACGGTGCGGACTACGGGCTGTATCTGGCGCGCTTTTCCAACCAGTGGGGCGCCGTGCTGATGCTCACGGGCTTCTTCAGGGCCCTCATGGCGCTGGGCGTCACGAACCTGTTCTATCCCTGCGTCGTGCTCGAGGCGCTGCTCTATCTGCTGGCCATGAACGCGCTGCTTTTGATCGCCCGCAGGCTGCGCGGCGTGCGTGGGGAGCTGATGCTGATGCTGATGCTCACGCTGTGCCTGCCTCTGTACCTGTCGGCAGCCGTGCTCTACACGGACACGTTCTCGCTGCCGTTTGTGATCCTCGCGCTCGACTTCGCGCTGCGCGTACCGGAGGCGAAAACCCCGCGCTGCCGGCTCTCCTGCGCGGCGCTGTGCGGACTGTTCGCCTTCATCGGCGGGCAGATCAAGATGACGGCGGCCATCGTGGTCATCGCGGCGGTGATCGTCTGGGCGCTGTCCATGAAGCCCGCGCGCGCAGCGCTGTGCGCCCTGCTGGCGGCGGGGATTCTCGCGGGTGGCACGCAGGCCGTCCACGTCTACATGAAAAACGAGGTGCTCGACCCCGCCATGGTCGCCCAGCACAACACGCCGACGATCCACTGGATCATGATGAGCATCCCGACCGGCGACAACCCCTACGGCGGGTTCAGCGGGGATTACGGCATCACCTGGGGCATGCAGGAGGCCGGCGCCCCGCGCGAGGAGGTCATGGCCTCCATCTACAGCCGGATGAAGGACAAGATCTACTCGCTGCGCTACCCGAGCCGTCTCATCCCCGCGCTGCTGCGCAAGAACGCCGCCTCGCAGGGCGACGGCACGTTCGGCATGACGGAGATGCTCGACGACGGACCGCTGCGCGAAAACGCCGTCTCCGCCTTCGTGCTGGAGGGGCGCAGGTTCTACGGGCTGTACATGGGCGTGTGCTCCGGCATATGGAGCGCACACCTGCTGCTCATCGCGCTTTCCCTCTGGCTGGACATGAAGCAGCGCGACCTGCACGCGGCGATTCCGGCCATTGCGCATCTGGGCATGCTCCTGTTCCTGATGCTCTGGGAGGCGCGCGGACGCTACATGTTCAGCTTCGTGCCCATCGCGCTGCTGCTGTCCATGGGCGGCGCGGTGCGCGCCGGAGCGCTTTTGACGACCATCCGGGAGGGACGCCTATGCAGGACCATCCGACACATCGCGGGCAAACCGTTCGTCCGCTGAGGACGCGCGTGCCGCTGCGCACGCTGCTGCTGCTCATCGGCATGGGGCTGATGCTCCCGTGCTATCTGTTCACCGTGGGCAACGTGTGCCTGTCCCCCTGGCCGCTCTATGAGCGAAACCGCGCCGCGCTCGTCCTGCTGACAGCGCTGTGCACGGCAGGACTGCTGCTCGCCCTGCGCGCCGTCGGGCGGCACGAGGCGTTCTTCGCGCGCCATGAGCGGCGCCTGCTGATCGGGTTTGCGCTCTTCTACTTCGCCGTGCAGATGGCGATGGGCGCAGCGCTGCGCTTCACGCCCCGGACCGATCTGGAGCAATGCTATACCGCCGCGCAGCTGCTGGTGGACACGGGCAGCTACGGGCAGAACGAGCGGTCCTACCTCTACTTCACGCGCTATCCGTTCAACCTGGGGCTGGTGTACCTGATGGCGGGCATCTTCCGCCTCTTCGGCGCGCTGGGGCTGTCCGACCGGTTCATGCAGCTGGTGCTGGTCAACAGCCTGCTGTTCACCTGCGGGCTGCTGGCGGGTGCGCGCGTCGTGCGCCGCCTCGGCGGGGCGTGCGCACAGGCGCGGTTCCTGATCCTTACGGCCTCCTGCCTGCCGATGCTCTACTGCACGACGGAGATCTACACGGACAGCTTCTCCCTCGCGTTTCCGCTGATGATCGCATATGCCGCGCTGCGCATCCGCGACGCGCAGGACGCCCGGCACGCCGCGCCCTGGGCCGCCGCCTTCGCGCTGCTGACGTTCTTCGGCTCGCAGATCCGCTTCACGACGATCATCGCGGCGATCGCGTGCCTGATCGCGCTGGTGCTCAGCCGCAAAGCGCTGCGGGGCATCGCAGCGCTTTGCGTGCTGTTGCCGGTGATGCTGGCGGGCAACGCGCTGGTGGACGCGGAAAACGCAAGGCACATCGACCCCGAGGAGATGGCCGCGCTGGAGTTTTCGCCGCTGCACCACATCGCCATGGGCCTGCCCATCCACGAGGACGAGGGCTACGGCCAGTACGGCGACGGCGGCTGGTACATCTTCTCCACGTCCTTTGACGACCCGGACGAGCGCAACGCCGCGCTGCTTTCCGAGATCATCGACCGCGTCTACTACCTGCGCTACCCGAACCGGCTGATCAACATGATGTCGCGCAAGAACCTCTCAACGTTCGGCGACGGCACGTTCACGCTCTCGGAGATCATCGAGGCTGACGCGCCGGAGCCGGACAGCCCCGTCAAGGCGGTCATCTTCCGGCAGGGGCGCTTCTTCGGCGCGTATTATCACCTGTGCACGGCGCTGTTCATGGCACAGATGCTGCTGGCCTGCCTTTCCTGCGCGCAGGCGATCCGCCGCAGGGACGCGGACGGCGCGGCGCTGTACATCACGCTGCTGGGCGCGTTCCTCTTCCTGAGCATCTGGGAGACGCGCGGGCGGTACTTCTTCCAGTTTGAGATGGTGCTCCTCGCCGCCGCCGCGCTCCTCCGGACGCGGCAGCCTTCACCAACACCATCCGCCGCACGCTGAACCCGGAGAACGACAAGAGCATAAAGAAGCGCTGCCGCAGATACAGGCTCTGCGGCAGCGCTTTGTGTTGTGCTCAGCCCATGCTGTCCCCGGTCTCCGTCGGGGTCGATTCTTCCGTCGGGTCGTCCGCCGGGTCGTTCGTCGGGTCGTCCGTCGGTATCTCGTCCAGCGTCGGGGTCGGCGTCGGCGTCGCGGTCGGTGCCGGGGTCGGCTCCTCGGTCGGCG
>CAMENN010000052.1 GCA_945928315.1 uncultured Clostridia bacterium | reverse complement strand
CCGACCATCGTCCAGCGGCGGGAGTTGATGCACTGGATCAGCGCCGCGCCGATGCCGCCCGCGCCGACAATGCCCAGCGTCGTCGCGTCCTTGATGTTGATGTCGAACCGGTAGATCACCGTCGAGATGATGTTCGGCGTCAGCTGCGGAATGATGCCGTAGCGGATCTTCTGGAACGCCGTGCAGCCCGAGGCGTCCAGCGACTCGAGGATGCTCGTGTCCAGGTCCGCAATCGCGGTCATGTACATCTTGGAGATCATGCCGATCGAGCAGATGCTCTGCGTGATCACGCCGCAGAACGCGCCCGGACCGGTCACGCGGATCCACACCAGCGCCCAGACGATGGACGGCAGCGTGCGGATGAGCAGGATCAGCGCGTTGAAGACCACGGCGACGGGCTTGGGCATGATCTTCGGGCTGGCCAGAAAGCTGAACGGCAGCGCCAGCACGCCGCCGACGACCGTGCCCAGGATCGCGATGCAGACCGTCTCCATCAGCAGGTACGGCACGCCGTCGGTCGCCGTGGTGAAGATCATGCTCCAGTTAGGCTTGACCAGGCCCCAGAAGATGCCGGAGGCGACCTCCATGCCCTTGGTGGCCAGGCCCTTGAACGTGATGCTCGAGGCGGACCAGCCCAGCAGCAGCGCCAGAATGACGGCAAAGAGCGTATATTGCCACCATTTGCGCGGGCGGGATTCGTATGTTTCGAGGATGTGATCGGCGTATTGCATAGACGTTTCCCTCCCTTAGCTGAGCTTGCTGCGCAGGAACTGGCTCAGGTTCTCGATGATGAACACGGCGATGAACAGCGTGAGCAGCACGGTGCCCAGGCCGTTGTAGTCGCGCCAGCCGATGCGCTCGTCGATGAGGATGCCCAGGCCGCCCGCGCCGACATAGCCCAGGATGGACGCGGCGCGCACGTTGATCTCAAAGCTGTAGAGGCAGTGGGAGAGATAGGTGGGCAGAATCTGCGGGAAGACGGCGCTCCAGAACGCCTGGAACTTGTTGGCGCCGGCGGATTCGAGCGCCTCGAACGCGCCCATGTTGACCGTCTCGATGGACTCATAGAGCATCTTGGTGACGATACCGAAGGTGAAGACGGTGATGGCGACGGTTCCGGCGAACGTGCCCAGGCCGAAGATCAGCGCGCAGATGCTGGCGATGACGAGCGTGGGCAGCGTGCGCACGATGTTGAGCAGGAAGCGCAGCACGGCCAGCAGGGGGCCGCTGCGGTTGATGTTGGCCGAGGCGGCGACGGCGTAGGGCAGGGCGAGCAGGCTGCCGATGACGGAGCCCATGATGCTCATCTTGATGGTGTCCCACAGGGGCCCGGTGACCTTCGAGAAGAAGGACGGGTCGGGCTGGAAGATCTGGCTGAGGATCTTGGTGAGCTGGTTGGCGCGGCGGGCGATGATGCCCAGGTCGAATCCGGTGACGCGGATGGACAGGCCGAGCACGAGCACGACGATGGCCGCAATGAGCGGCGTGCGCGAGCGCGGGCGCTCGACGGTGTGGCCGTTTTGGAGGGTGATCGTCTCCGGGCGGAACACTCGGTCAAACAGCGGCGTGCGCCGCGCGGAGGTTGCGGATTTCTTCATAGCGCGCCTCCTCAGTTGCCGCCGGCCTGCGGAACGGCGGAGCCGTTGTAGATGCTGTCGAGCACCTCCTGGGTGACCTCGCTGGCCGGCCCGTCATAGACGATCTCGCCCGCACGGATGCCGACCACGCGCTGCGCATAGCCCAGCGCCAGATCGACGTGGTGGATGTTGATGAGGATGGTGATGCCCATCTCCTCGTTGATGCGCTTGAAGTCGGCCATGACCTGATGCGCGGTGACCGGGTCGAGCGCGGCGACTGGCTCGTCGGCGAGGATGATCGAGGGGTTCTGGTTGAGCGTGCGGGCGAGGGCGACGCGCTGCTGCTGGCCGCCGGAGAGCTGGTCGCAGCGGGTATACGCCTTGTCGAGGATGCCGACCTTGTCAAGCGCGGCGAGGGCGGCGAGCTTCTGCTCCCTGGTGAACAGGCCCAGCAGCACGCGGATGAAGCTCATGTCCGGCACCATGGAGGTGAGCACGTTCTTGATCGCGGTGGAGCGGGTGACGAGGTTGAACGACTGGAAGATCATGCCGATCTTGCGGCGGAAGCGGCGCAGGCTCTTGCCGGAGAGCTTCATGACGTCCGTGCCGTCGACGGTGAGCTCGCCCTCGGTGATGTCGATCATGCGGTTGATGGTGCGGATGAGCGTGGACTTGCCCGCGCCGGAGAGGCCGATGATGGCGACGAACTCGCCCTGCTCGAAGGTGAGGTTGACGTCCTTGAGGCCCTTGACGCCGTTGGGGTAGGTCTTGGAGACATGCTTGAACTCGATCAAGTGGGACACTTCCTTTGCAATGTGAATGAAGGATAATCAGCAGAAAACAGGCACTGGAGGTTCTGGTGAGCTGCTCGAAAAAATGGGCGGCTTCCCTGGGGAAGCCGCCCATTGGCTGCTAAGTCGGGATACAGCCCCGGGGTTGTTTGAAGGGGCCGGGGCCCCTTCAAGGGAAATCCGCAAGACCGGCTTTGCCGGTCTGAGGAGCGGAGGAACTCCGCTTCCTCTATCATTTGGAGTGTGCCCGAAGGGCGCGCGAGAAATGATGTTTCTCGTATCCCCACCGCTGCAAGGATGCGAAGCAGACTTGCAGCGAATTCCTTACTGCACAGCCTTGAGCGCGGCGCGGGCAGCGTCGTAGTCGGAATCCTGCGCGACGGCGTAGCCGGTGTGGCTGTACACGCTGAAGATCTCCGCGCCCTCCGGCGTGTTGATCACGTTGATCAGCGCGTTCTGCATCGCGGCGATGAACTCCGGATTGTAGATGTCCGCCTTCGCCTTCGTGACGGCGACGGTGTCGTTGTAGATGCCCGGGGTGACGCCGATGACGTTCAGCTCGTTCCAGATGGAGTCCTCACGGCCCATGCCGGCCTTGCCGGTCTCGTCCGCGGAATCGGTCGGGATGGTCCAGGCGGCCTCGTAGTCGTTGCGGCCGTCAGCGTAGCAGACGATGATGTCCACCGCCTCGGCAGCGGCCTGCGCGAACGCCTCGCCGTAGCCGGACAGGGTCACGACGTTGCTCAGGTCGGTCAGCTTCTTGCCGTCATAGTTGTCCATGAGCCAGAGGGTCGGGTAGATGTAGCCCGCGGAGGAGGAGTTCTTGAGCACGGCCCAGTTGGCCTTGTCAAGGTCTTCCCAGGTGAGCGCCTCGCCGGCGTTGACCTTCGCGGCCAGCTCCTTGCCGTAGGCGGACGGGGTGGCGTAGATCAGGGAGCGGTAGTAGGTGACCTGCGGGCCGTTCTTGAGGGTCTTGTTGGCCTCGCCGTTCCAGGTGGTCGGGTCGGTGCTGTCGTTGGACAGGCCGGCGCGGGTCGCGGTCAGGATGACGTCGACCTCGTCGGAGAACAGGGCGTAGGTGCCGCCCGGCAGCCAGCCGATGTCGATGGTGCCGGCGGCCATGGCCTCGCCGGTCGCCTCATAGGAGACGCCCACGGAGATCTCGATGTCCTTGACATCGTAGCCCTGCTTGAGCAGCTCGGCCTGGAGCAGCTGCGGCAGGTTCTTCGTGCCGGTGATGATGACGTCCGCGTCCTTGGAGGGCACGAACTGGAGGGTAAGCTTGTCCATGGTCACGGGCTCGGCCACGGCGCCGAAGGCGACCAGGCACAGAGCCAGAGCCAGAACGAGAGACAGAAGCTTCTTCATAATACAGAACCTCCTCGTGTTGTCATTCGCACATGTGTGCGGAGTGCCTATACAGTATAGCATAATCATCCATTCAGGGAAAGTGGGAAAACGAAAAGAAATCAAAAGAATCAGGAAGGAAAATGGAAAACCGGATTGAAGTTCAACCCGGGGAATGGTATAATCCCGGAGGATTACAGCCGGGCGATGGAGGAAGAGACATGGCTTTGCAAGATGCGTCCTGGGTGCGCTCACGCCTGCGGCCGAGGATGGGACGAAGAGTGGCGGGTCTGCTGCTGAGCATTGTGGTGATGGGGCTTTGCGTGGCCGTGTTCAAGCTCACCGGCGTGGGCACCAGCCCGTGCTCCTGCATGAATCTGGGCATCAGCCGTGCGCTGGGCATCTCCTTTGGCACATGGCAGCTGCTGCTGAACGCGGCGCTGCTGCTCATCGTGCTGCGCTTTGCGCCGGAGAAGATTTCCCTGGGCACGCTGGTGAACATGGTGTTCGTGGGCTATATCGCGGAGCTGTTCATGCACCTGCTGGGCGGGTTCATTCCGCCGGAGGGGCTGCCCCCGCTCACGCTGGCGGTCGTCTTTGCGCTCACGCTGGCGGCCTATCTGGTTTCCGCCTCCATCTATCTGGCGGCGGATCTGGGCTGCGCGCCGTACGACGCGGTGCCCATGATCCTCGCCGCGCATACGACGCGCCTGACCTACCGCGCCATCCGCGTGGTCTGGGACGTCGCCGCGCTGAGCATCGGCTTTGCTCTGGGGGAGACGGTGGGCATCGCCACGCTGATTACGGGCTTTTGCCTCGGCCCGGCGATCACAGCGGTCGGCGCGCGGGTCCGGGGCTGGTTTGAGGACGCGTGAGCCGGAGCACATCACCGGGCTGCCCAAAGGAGGATGCGCCCGGCCATGAATGCATGAGGACGGAGGAAGAAGCATGGATTTGAAAAACGCGCCCTGGCTGCGCGCGCGGCTGCGCCCCAAAATGGCCAAAAGGCTGGCCGCTCTGGTGCTGAGCATCCTTGTGATGGGCTTTTGTGTGGCGGTGTTCAAGCTCATCGCCGTGGGCACGGACCCGTGCTCCTGCATGAACCTGGGCATCAGCGGCAGGCTGGGCATCTCCTTTGGCACCTGGCAGCTGACGCTGAACGTGGCGATGCTGCTCGTCGTGCTGCGCTTTGCGCCGGAGTTGATCTCCGCGGGCACGCTGGTGAACATGATCTTCGTGGGCTACATCGCGGATTTCTTCATCCATGTGCTCGGCGGGCTGATGCCGGAGGCGGGGCTGACGCTGGCGATGCGCGCGCTCATCTTCGTGCCGGTGATCGCGGCGTTCCTGCTCGCCGCCTCCGTCTATATGACGGTGGACCTGGGCTGCGCGCCGTATGATGCGCTGCCCCTGATCATCGCCGCACACACAAAGCGCCTCTCCTACCGCACGATCCGCATGATCTGGGACCTGAGCGCGCTGAGCATCGGCTTTGTGCTGGGCGCGACGGTGGGCATCGCCACGGTGATCACGGGCTTTTGCATCGGCCCGGCGATCACGGCGGTCGGTGCGCGGCTGAAGGGAGTCTTTGAGGACGTATGAGCGCGCGCAATGACCTCGGGCGCGACGAGATCGGGAAGCTGGTGCTGCACATCGCGCTGCCGAGCATGCTGGCGCAGTTTGTCAGCGTGCTCTACAGCATCGTGGACCGCATGTACATCGGCCACATCCCCGGTGAGGGCGATGCGGCGCTGGCGGGGGTGGGCGTCTGCGGCCCGGTGGTGACGATGGCCGGCTCGGTCGCGTTTCTCATCGCCGTGGGCGGCGCGCCGCTGATGAGCATGCGCATGGGCGAGGGGCGCGAGGACGAGGCCGCACGCATCCTCTCCACCTGTGCGCGGATGCTGGTCGCGGCGGCTGTGCTGCTGATGGCGCTGGTGCTGCCGCTGCGCAGACCGATGCTGCGCCTGTTCGGTGCGAGCGAGGCGACCTACCCCTGCGCCGAGGCGTACTTCACCGTCTACATGTGCAGCACACTCTTTGCGCTGCTGTCCACGGGACTCAACCAGTTCATCATCGCGCAGGGCTTTGCCCGCACGGGTATGCTGCTGGTGATGCTGGGCGCAGCGCTGAACATCGCGCTCGACCCGGTGTTCATCTTCCTGCTGGGGTGGGGCGTGCGCGGCGCAGCGGCGGCGACGGTGCTCTCGCAGCTGGTCAGCGCGGCGGGTGCGCTGTGGTTTCTGACGCGCGGTCAGGCGGCGCTGCGGCTGACGCGGCAGCCCTTCTCCGCGCAGATCGCCAAAAAGGTGCTTCGGCTGGGCTTCGCGCCGTTTTCCATCATCGCCGTGGACAACGCGATGATCATTGCCATGAATGCGGTGCTCCAGCGCTATGGCGGCGCGGCGCAGGGCGACATGCTCGTCACCTGCGCGACGATCGCGCAGAGCTTCATGCTCGTGGTGACGATGCCGCTGGGCGGCATCACCAGCGGCACGGAGACGATCTTGGCCTTCAACTACGGCGCGTTGCGCGTGGACCGCGTGCGCGAGGGACAGCGGCGCATCTTTTCGCTGTGCGTGCTGTACACGGCGGTCATGTTCGTGCTGGCGCGGCTGGCGGGGCCGCTGTTCGTGCGCCTGTTCACGCAGGACGCGCAGCAGGCGGCGCTCTCCTTCTGGGCGATTCGCGTCTGCACGCTGGCGGTCATCCCGCTGGGCGTGCAGTATGAGGTCGTGGATGGCTTCACGGCGCTGGGACAGGTGCGGCTGGCCTTTGCGCTCTCGTTCTTCCGCAAGCTGGTGTATTTCATCGCGCTGTTCGCGCTGCCCGCACTTCTGGGCGCACGCGCGGCGTTCTATGCGGAGCCGGTTTCGGACGTGATCGGCCCGGCGGTGTCCATCTGCGTCCACCGGATCATGATGAACCGCGTGCTCAGCCGACGGCTGGAGCAGCGGTGACAGGGAGGGTATGCCATGCCACAGGAGATTCCGCCGTTCCTCCGGGAGCAGCTTCTTTCGCAGTACGGGGAGGATGTGACCGCGCAGATCGCATCGGGCTATGCGCAGCGGCGTCTGACCTCGCTGCGCGTCAACCGGCTGAAGGCGGAGCCGCAGGCCGTGCGCGGGGCGCTCACGGCGGCGGGCATCGCCTGCGAGGGCGTCGCCTGGAGCGGGGATGCGCTGGTGCTGCCGGATGCGGACGAGCGCGCGGTGGCAGCGCTGCCGCTGTATGAGCGCGGCGAGGTCTACATGCAGAACCTGTCCTCGATGCTGCCGCCGCTGCTGCTTTGCGCGCAGCCGGGGGAGAACGTGCTGGATATGGCGGCGGCGCCCGGCGGCAAGACGACGCAGATCGCCGCGCTGACGGGCAACGGCGCGATGATCACCGCCTGCGAGCGCAACGCCGCCCGCTGCGAGCGCCTGCGCTTCAACCTGCAGCGGCAGGGCGCGCAGCGCGTGACGGTGATGAACATCGACGCGCGCCAGCTCGACGACCTGTTCGCCTTTGACCGCATCCTGCTGGACGCGCCGTGCAGCGGCAGCGGCACCGTGCAGCTGGGCGAAAGCTCCCGCGCGCGCTTTGACCGCGAGACGCTCGCGCGCGTCACGAAGACGCAGGAGGCGCTGCTGCGCAAGGCGCTTCGCCTGCTGCGCCCGGGGCACGAGATGGTCTACTCCACCTGCTCCATCCTCGCCGCGGAGAACGAGGCGCTGCTGCGGCGCGTGCTGCCCGGCGCGCAGGGCGAGATCGTGCCCATCGACGCGGCGGCCTTCCCGGGCGTGCCGCTGCTGCCCACGGCCCTGCCCGGCACGCTGTGCGTGATGCCGGACGCGCGCTACGAGGGCTTCTTCGCGGCGAGAATCCGCAAGAAGGGCGCAAAGCGGGGATGATGACTGAGCCGGAGACGGCCTGCCGGACGCGCGAGGTCTCCGGCTTTTGTTTTTTTCTTGTCAGAATTGGCAAAGCGTTGGAAAAACAACAGCTTTTCCCCGCCTCAAAAGGTATACTGAAACAAAGAAAATGCCCGCAAGGGCGGAAGCAATGAGGAGGAGCCAAGCCATGAAGAGGACGATTCTGCTGCTGCTGGCGCTGCTGTGTGCGTGCGCCGTTGCCGCCGCCGAGCCGGCCAGCGTCGTGACCACGGGCGCGGGCGTGAGCGTCGTGCCGGCCAGCGACTGGGCCGAAACGTATCCGGACGTGTATGCGTCCTACCTGAAGAATCAGGAGAACAGCGCGGTCATCGACCATGTGGAGGAGTACCCGATGATCGCCACCGTGTACGAGGGCATGGCGTTCAACGCCTACTACAACAGCGCCCGAGGCCACTACTACACCGTTGAGGACGTGACCAGCACGGGCCGTCCGCACAAGCTGGCCAACTGCTTCACCTGCAAGACGCCGGACTTCACCGCCGCGGTGAACAACGAGGGCGTCAGTGCTTACACGATGCCCTTTGAGGACATGCTGGCGAAGGTGAACGAGAGCATCAGCTGCTACAACTGCCACGCCAACGAGGCCGGCAGCGTCGTGGTGACGCACACCTACCTCGCCGACGCGATGGGCGCGGATTTTGACAAGGTGGACAAGGGCACCGCGGCCTGCGCGCAGTGCCACGTCGAATACTACTTCGATCCGGAGACGAAGGCGACCACGCTGCCCTACGGCAGCCTGAGCGCCATGAGCCCGGACAGCATCTACGCGTACTACGAGGAGATGGACTTCGCGGACTACACCAACCCGCGCACCGGCGTGCGCCAGATCAAGGTGCAGCATCCGGAGTTTGAGACGTTCATGGGCGAGGGCAGCGTGCACGCGGGCCAGTTCTCCTGCGCGGACTGCCACATGGGCACGGCGACCAATGAGGCCGGCGAGACGTACGTCAGCCACGAGTGGGTGAGCCCGCTGGCCAGCGAGGCGATCTCCGCGAGCTGCGCCGCCTGCCACAAGGATCTGGCCGGCATGGTCGCGGGCATCCAGGCGCACGCCGAGGAGCGCACCGTCGCCATCGGCACCAAGCTCGAGACGCTGACGAACCGGCTCGCCGAAGCGGTGACCTCCGGCAAGTATACGGACGAGCAGCTTGACGCCGTGCGCGCGCTGAACCGCAAGGGCCAGTTCTACTGGGACTTCGTGTTCGTGGAGAACAGCGAGGGCGCGCACAACTCGAAGCTCACCGAGAAGTGTCTCGATCAGGCAGAGGAGGCCGTGGACGCGGCGCTCGCCCTGCTCTGAGATCATGACAGCGCGGGCCGCCGGGGCATATTCTCCGGCGGCCCTTGATCTGTTTTCTGCGACACGGAGGACGACATTTTGAAGAAGATACGCGCGTTTTTGCGCTCTATGACCTTCGGCATGCTGCTGCTGGCGGCGGTGATCGGGTTTTCGTTCGCCGGCTCCATGATCCCGCAGCAGCGCCCGGCGATGGAGTATGTCTCCCGCTACGGCGCGACGGTGGGCGGGCTCATCATCCGCCTCGGCCTTGATGATGTGTTCGCCACGCCGGTGTTCCTCCTGCTGATGGCCGCGCTGGCGCTCAACCTGACGCTCTGCTCCGTCGTGCGCGTGCGCAGGCTGCGCGGCAGCGGTGAGCGACTGAAGGAGCGCGCCCGGGCCGCACAGGTGATCGCCGCGCCGGGGCAGGCGCAGCGGCTCGATGCCTTCCTGCGCCGCAGGGGCTTTTGCGCGCAGGCCGGGGAGGGCGTGACGGTCTACAGCAAGTGCCTGTTCGGCGCGTACGGCTCGTTCCTCACGCACCTGGGGCTGCTGGCCGTGCTGCTGGCGGGCGCGCTGGCGCTCTACGGCGGGCAGATCACGGATCAGACGGTCATGCCCGGGCAGACGCTGACGCTTCCCGACGGCACGGCCATCGAGGTGCTCAGCTTCCGCATCGAGGACGAGACGGGGCGGCTTGACTACGCCAGCGGGCTGCGCATGACCGATGCGCAGGGGCAGCGCAGCGCGGAGGCGCTCGTGCGCGTGAACGAGCCGATGCGCTTCGGGCGCTACAAGGTCTATCAGCAAACCTACGGCACCGCGGGCACGATGCGCCTGCGCAACGCCGCGACCGGCGGCGAGGACACGGTGTACCTGACCGAGCCGGCCTTCCTGACGGCGGACGGACAGAACGGCGTGTTCTTTGCGGCGCTGTATCCCGGTTACATCCAGGACGAGGACGGCTCCGTGACGCTGATCACCAGCACGTCCGGCGCGTATGCCGATCCGGTCTACGACCTTCGCGTGATGGCGCAGGGGCAGACGACACCCGTGCTCGCCTTCCCCGGGGAGGAGCTGACGCTGGGGGACATCACCTACATCCCCGGGGAGCCGGTCAGCTATCCGGGGCTGCGCATCAAGGCCATCGCGCCCGGCATGCTGGGCGTGCTCTATGCCAGCTTTGTGCTGCTGATTGCCGCACTGACGATATGCTTCTTCATGCGTCCGGTGTGCGTCGCGGTGCGGCCGGAGGGCTATGCCATCGCGAGCCCCAAGCCGCAGCTGGGCCTTCAGCTTGAGCTGGAGGCGCTGATCCGGGAGGAGGAACAAAGATGAGGGATATGGTTTTCTTTGCGGCGCTGCTGCTCTACTTCGCGGCGATGATCGTGCAGATCGTCTCCGCGGCGCTCGGCAGGCAAAAGGGCTGCCGGGCGGCCTGCGCGCTGCTTTCCGCAGGTCTTGCACTGCACACGGTCTACAGCGTCTGGCGCGGCATCGCGGCCGGACGGCTGCCGCTGGCCAATCAGTTTGAGTTCGCCTCTGGCTTCGCCTGGGCCATCGCCGTGCTGGGCCTGATCCTGCACGCGCGCCTGCGCCAGACCTGGGTGCTCACGGCGAGCATTCCGGCGGCGTTTCTGGTGATGTCCTACGCGGCGTTCCAGCCGATGGAGATCCGCGACATCATGCCCGCACTGCGCTCGACGTGGTTCGCGCTGCACATCGGCTCGGCGATCTTCTCCTATGCGGCGCTCGCCATCGCGGGCGGGCTGGGCGCGTATTACCTCGTGCGCCTGTCCCGCGGGGAAAGGGAGGACAGCACCGCGATGCGCCAGGCGGACTACATGGGCTACCGCATGATCTGCCTCGGCTTCCTGCTGCTGACGGTGGTCATCCTTTCCGGCGCGATCTGGGCGGAGCAGGCGTGGTCAAAGTGGTGGAGCTGGGACCCGAAGGAGACTTGGGCGCTGATCACCTGGATCATCTACGCGATCTACCTGCATCAGCGGCTGCGCATGAACTGGCAGGGCAGGCGCATGGCGCTGCTTTCGCTGGCCGCGCTGGTGTGCGTGCTGTTCACCTTTGCCGGGGTGAACCTGCTGCTGCCCGGCTTGCACTCCTACGCTTGACCGATCGGAGGCGCTATGAGGAAGGAATGGATGGAGAAAATCGCCGGCTGCCAGCTCTTTCAGGGGATTGAGCCGCAGCGGCTTGAGGATGTGCTGCGCCGGCTCGACGCCATGTGCATGACGGTGCGCCGCGGCGAAGAGGTGAAGCTGGAGGGCAAGCGCACGATTGCGGTGATCCTCAGCGGCTGCGTGCAGATCGTCCAGGACGACTACTGGGGCACGCACAGCATCATCCACATGCTGATGCCGGGCAAGATGGTGGGCGAGTCGTTCACGTCGTTCCCGGGCGTGCGGCTGAGCCAGAAGAACATCGCGCAGACCGACTGCGCCCTGCTCGCCTTCTCGAAGGACGCGCTGCTTGGCGGCGGCTTTGCGGAGCAGAAGCAGCTGCTGGAGAACCTGCTGACGATCTACGGCGTGCATCAGCGCGTGTTTTTGCAGAAGTTCCAGCTGCTCTCCCGGCGCAGGACGCGCGAGCGGCTGCTGGCCTATCTGTCGATGCTGGCGCTGGAGGGCGGGTCGCCGCGCTTCACCGTGCCGTTCAGCCGGCAGGAGATGGCGGATTACCTGTGCGTGGAGCGCAGCGCGATGTGCACCGAGCTGAGCAAGCTCCAGCGCGAGGGCGTGCTGCGGTTCAAGGGGAAGGCGTTCGAGCTGCTGCAGGCCCCGGAGAGCCAGGAGGGGTAAGGGAAAAGCCACTTGAAGCCGCGCGAAGCGAGGAAGGGTCCAGGGACTGGTCCCTGGTGGGGTTTGGGGCAAAGCCCCAAGCAGGTTTTAGGGCTGCAGCCCTAACGTCCCCCATCGCGAAGCGATCCAAAAAGAAAAGCAGTCAGGGAGCGAAGCGGGACCTGACGGGGAATGATCGCCAAATTGAACAGAATCAGCCCAAAACCGGCACGGCGTGCAACAAACCGCCGTGCCGGTTCGTCTATATACCGGGAGGCGAAGCACATGATGAAAAGGGGACTGCTTGCTGCGCTGCTCTGCGCGCTGCTGTGCGCGGGCGTTGCGCGCGCGGAGGAATACACCTATGCGCTCAGGAAGAACTTGTTGACGGGCGAAGCCCGCGCTGTGTTCAGCCGCGGCGAGGCCAATGGACTGACGTTCGAGCTGGATGACGACCGGTATACGGTCACGGACGCGGCGGGCGAAACGACGGTCTGGGGCGCGGAGGAGATTGCGCGGGACGGCTTCTGTGCCGACCTGCTGCCGCGCTCGCTGGACGAGGTGCGCCGCATGAACCGCGTGATGGCGTATCTGGCGGACGACGCGCTTTCCGGCACATGGGCGACCGTCGAGCTCCGGCAGAACAGGACCGTGCCGGTCTATGCCGCGCCGTCGGAGGACGCATGGCGCGGGGCGAACGGGCGCGCGGCGGTCAGCCTGGCCGGGCCGTTCACTTTGCTCGCGAGCTTCGGGAACGAGGGCTGGTGGCTGATCGAGTATGAAACCGGCGGCGGCGCGCGGCGCGTCGGCTATATCCCCCAGCAGGCGTACGACCGGGCGGTGCCGTACGGCTGGTGGCTCATCCCGATGACGCTGCCCCTGCGCGAGGACGCCGCGATGACCGACGACCCGCACGGCGGGCGGCGGGAGATTGCGCGCTTTGCCGCGGGCGAATCGCTGACCGTGCTGGGCTACTACGACGGGCTGTGGGCGTACGCGCAGACCGAAATCGATGGGAAAACGGCGCAGGGCTTTGTCCCGCTGCGCGCGCTGACCACGCTGGAGGAGGAGCCGCTCATGGACGTGATGGCGGAGCTGACCGGCGAGTGGGCGTTCGCGGGCGGCGGCGAGGTGCTGGGCCTGGCGGGCGTGATCTTCTCCGAAGACGGCAGGCTGTGCGCGTGCACGACGGATGACGACGACAGCGTCTTTCCCGCGGAGCACCTGATCGCGGATGGAGCGTGGTGTCCATACGCTGTGTATGACTCGCCGGACAGGGTATATGGCGAGCACGTGCCGTATGTGCTGGAGATCGCGCGCGAGGACGGCACGGTGAGACGGTACAGTCTGGAGTGGATCGACGCGAGCGAAGCGTGCAGCGGGCGCGATACCCTCGGCGTGTATGTCGGCGAGGGCGGCGGGTTCTATCAGCGGATGGGCGAGCCGGAGTTTGAGCCGCAGCCGGAGGAAGCAGCGGGGGACTGGGGTTAACACAAAGCTGCTTGAAACCGCGCGAAGCGAGGAAGGGGTCTGGGGCCCGGGAAACTCGCATAGTCGTGCCGTAAACGGCACTCCTTGCGATTTCCGACGCTCCGCCTGCCTTCATCCGCCACAGGCGGCGGCAGGCTCCGGTCCCAGGCTGGGGGGTTGGAGGATGAAATCCCCCAACGTTCCCCAGCGCGAAGCGATCCAAAAAGAAAAGCAGTCAGGGAGCGAAGCGGGACCTGACGGTGAATCCCCTGAAACCCGCAAGGATGCGGGTGCCCGGACGCCAATCCGGTGAACCGCCCCAACCTCGTTCGGATGCGGGTGCCCGGACGCCAAACGCCAGAATCAACAAGCCGCCGCACGGGAACATCTCCCATGCGGCGGCTGTTTCACGTCACAACTGTTGCAGGTCTGCGGGCGTGAGATCGTTTTCCAGATTGTCCCGCGCCAGATCGGTATCGAGGACGGGATAGACGTCCTGCGGCACCGGGCGCTCCTGATTGCCGGGCGTCACCGGCGGACGCTTGGCATGCTTTGGCTTCATGTGCGATCACCTCGAAAGTAAGCATGCCCGAAGCGAGAACAAATATGCAAAAAAAAGGACCATTGTTTTTCGAAAATGAAAAACAATGGTTCTTTGCAAAGTATGTCATGTGCCCCGGGGATGTTTGAAGGGGCCGCGCCCCTTCATGGCAATCCGCAGCGGCGACATGTGCGGCGCGAGGAGCGGCTGCAAGCCGCTTCCGATATCCGAACCCGTGTGCCCGAAGGACGCGCGGGTTCGGATGTAAACCCGATGAAAGACTGCGAAGCAGGATTTCATCGGAACGCATCAGGCGTTCTTGCTCTTGATGTACTCGTCGATGGCCTTCGCGGCGTGCTTGCCCGCGCCCATCGCCAGGATGACCGTCGCCGCGCCGGTGACCGCGTCGCCGCCGGCGTACACGCCCTCGCGGCTGGTCAGGCCGTCGTCGCCGTTGGTCACGATGCAGCCGTGCTTGTTCGTCTCCAGACCCGGCGTGGTGGAACGGATCAGCGGGTTCGGGCTGGTGCCGATGGACATGATCATCGTGTCCACATCGAGCACAAACTCGCTGCCCTCCTTCACGATCGGACGGCGGCGTCCGGAGGCGTCCGGCTCGCCCAGCTCCATCTCCACGCACTTCATGCCGCAGACCTCGCCGTTCTCGTCGCCCAGCACCTCGACCGGGTTGGTCAGCGTCTTGAAGATGATGCCTTCCTCCTCGGCGTGCTCGACCTCCTCCTTACGGGCGGGGAGCTCCTCCATGCCGCGGCGGTAGACGATGTAGACCTCCTCCGCGCCCAGGCGCTTCGCCGAGCGGGCCGCGTCCATCGCGACGTTGCCGCCGCCGACGACCGCCACCTTGCGGCTGTGCTTGATCGGGGTCTTGCTGCCGTCCTTGTAGGCCTTCATCAGGTTGATACGGGTCAGGTACTCGTTGGCGGAGTAGACGCCCTTGAGGCTCTCGCCCGGGATGCCCATGAAGCGCGGCAGGCCCGCGCCGGAGGCGACATAGACCGCCTCATAGCCCATCTCGAACAGCTCGTCGATGGTCAGCACCTTGCCGATGACCATGTTGCACTCGATGTCAACGCCCATCGCCTTGAGGCCGTCGATTTCCTTCTGCACGATGCTCTTGGGCAGACGGAACTCCGGAATGCCGTAGACCAGCACGCCGCCGGCCAGGTGCAGCGCCTCAAAGATGGTGACCTTGTAGCCCAGCTTTGCCAGATCGCCCGCGGCGGTCAGGCCGGACGGGCCCGCGCCGATGACGGCGACCTTGTGGCCGTTCGGGGCCGGGGCGGCCGGGGTCTCGGTGACGTGCTCGCGGTGCCAGTCGGCGACGAAGCGCTCCAGACGGCCGATGCCCACCGGTTCGCCCTTGATGCCGCGCACGCACTTGCCCTCGCACTGGGTCTCCTGCGGGCAGACGCGGCCGCAGACGGCCGGCAGCGCGGAGGAGGCGGAGAGCACCTTGTACGCGCCCTCGAGGTCCTCGTTGGCAACGCAGGAGATGAACGCCGGAATGTCGATCTGCACCGGGCAGGCGCTGCGGCAGGGCTTCTTCGGGCAGTTCAGGCAGCGCTTTGCCTCGTTGATGGCCATCTCATAGGTGTAGCCGAGGGCGACCTCGTTGAAGTTCTTGTTGCGGACGTTCGGGTCCTGGGAGGGCATCGGGCACTTCTTCGGGTCCATATTGCGGGTTACAGCCATCTTACTTGACCTCCTTGTTCAACAGGTTGCAGCCGGCTTCGCGGGCATGCTGTTCAAAGTCGCGGTACATCGCGCCGCGCTTCATCGCTTCGTCAAAGTCCACGAGGTGGCCGTCGAAGTCCGGGCCGTCCACGCAGGCAAACTTGGTCTCGCCGCCGACGGTCAGGCGGCAGCCGCCGCACATGCCGGTGCCGTCGATCATGATCGGGTTCATGGAGACGACGGTCTTGATGCCGTACTTCTTGGTGACGGCGCAGACGAACTTCATCATGACCAGCGGGCCGATGGCGATGACCTCGTCATACTGGTTGCCCTCCTGAATGAGGCGCTCGAGCGCGGCGGTGACCAGGCCCTTCTCGCCGTAGCTGCCGTCGTCGGTCATCATGACCATCTTCGTGGAGTTGGCCTTGAACTCGTCCTCGAGGATGACCAGATCCTTGTTGCGGAAGCCGACGATGGCGTGCACCTCGGCGCCCTGACGGAACAGCTTCTTGGTCACGGGCAGCGCGATGGCGCAGCCCACGCCGCCGCCGACCACGGCGACCTTCTTGAGGCCTTCGGTGTGCGTCGCCACGCCCAGCGGGCCGACGAAATCGCAGATGGACTGACCGGCCTCCATCTGGTCCAGCTCCATCGTGGAGCCGCCGACGATCTGGTAGATGATCGTCACCGTGCCGGCCTCGCGATCGGCGTCGGCGATGGTCAGCGGCACGCGCTCGCTATCCTCATGGGTGCGGTAGATGATGAACTGGCCGGGCTCCGCCTTTTTGGCGACGAACGGGGCTTCGATGACCATTTTGGTCACCGTCGGGTTCAGGCGCTCTTTCTCGATGATCTTATACATGCACAGTCCTCCCGTTGATATTGGCAAGTCCGGAGATGCACCGGACAAACTACCGGATAAATTTCGACATGACGCGCGTTTTTCCCTGCAAAAGATGGGCCGAACGGCAGAATATTCTGTCGGGTCAGACGCGGCAAAGGGGGGGACGCGCTCAGGCGTCTCCCCCTGTTCATGCCGTGCGGGCGATCAGAAGTCGATCTCGCGGTCGTAGTAGCAGGCGAGGAGCAGCTTCTCCATCTCCTCCTGGCTCGGCTGGCGCGGGTTGGAGCCGGTGCAGGCGTCGCCGATCGCGTTTCTGGCGATCTCCGGCAGGCGCTCGAGGAACACCTTCTCCGGCACGAAGCCCTGCTCGCAGGGATAGCTGTCCGCGCCGTAGTTCTTGATGCAGTGCGGGATGTTCAGGTCGTCGTTCATCTTGCGCAGGTACGCGATGAGCAGGGCGACCTTCTCGTCGTCATCCTTGCCGCCCAGGTGCATGTAGTCCGCGATGACGCCGTAGCGCTTCTTCGCGGTCTCGTCCTTGGCGTTGAAGGCGATGACCTTGGGCAGATACATGGCGTTGGCCGCGCCGTGGATGATGTGCGCGCCGTAGTCGGCGAACGCCGCGCCGGTCTTGTGCGCCATGGAGTGCACGATGCCCAGCAGCGCGTTGGAGAACGCCATGCCGGCCAGGCACTGCGCGTTGTGCATGCGGTCGCGGGCGGCCATGTCGCCGTTGTAGGAGGGCACCAGGTCCTGCATGATCATCTCGATGGCGTGGATGGCCAGCGGATCGGTGTAATCGCAGTTGGCGGTGGAGACGTACGCCTCGATGGCGTGGGTCATGGCGTCCATGCCGGTGTGGGCGACGAGCTTTTTGGGCATCGTCTCGGCCAGGTCGGGATCAACGATGGCCACGTCCGGCGTGATCTCAAAGTCGGCGATCGGGTACTTGATGCCCTTCGAATAGTCAGTGATGATGGAGAAGGCGGTCACCTCGGTCGCGGTGCCGGAGGTGGAGGAGATGGCGCAGAAGCGGGCCTTGCGGCGCAGCGGCGGGATGCCGAACACCTTGCACATGTCCTCGAAGGTGCACTCCGGGTACTCATACTTGATCCACATGGCCTTCGCCGCGTCGATCGGGGAGCCGCCGCCCATGGCGATGATCCAGTCCGGCTGGAACCTCAGCATGGCGTCCGCGCCCTTCATGACGGTCTCCACGGACGGGTCCGGCTCGATGCCCTCGAACAGCTCGACCTCCATGCCGGCCTCCTTGAGGTAGCCGACTGCGCGGTCAAGGAAGCCGAAGCGCTTCATGGAGCCGCCGCCGACGCAGATCATCGCGCGCTTGCCCTCAAAGGATTTGAGCGCCTCCAGAGAGCCCTTGCCGTGATACAGGTCGCGGGGAAGCGTAAAACGTGCCATATGCTTGTCCTCCTGATGGTCCGGAGCCGGAGCGGCTCCTTGTTGATGACTGTTTGTGAATGAAGATGGACATGACTGATATTTGTTTGTCAATTTTCGCTCCTATTATACATCCGGAGAACGGTCGTGTAAAGGGGTATTCTGTTCGAAACGGTGTGCAAAATTCTGGCAAAGCTGCACACAGGAAGCCCCTCCTTTCCGCATGAAAAAAGGAGGGCGTGCCCTCCTGTGCTTGTGAAATTATAGGTAATTGGCGCGCGGAAACGTCAGATCCCGCCCGCATTATGCCTCTTTGTCTGCGGGCGAATCGCCCTCGATCATCCGGTAGCCGACGCCGACCTCCGTGAAGATATACTGCGGTTCGGCTGGGTTCTTCTCGATCTTGCGGCGGATGTTCGCCATGTTCACCCGCAGAATCTGGTTGTCATACGCCTTGTTCGGCCCCCAGATCTCGCGGATGAGGTAGTCGTACGTCAGCACGCGCCCGGCGTAGCGCCCCAGCAGCGCCACGAGCTTGAACTCGTTCTGCGTCAGGTTCGCGTCCTGTCCGTCCACATACACGCGGTACTTGTCGTAATCGATGAGCAGGCCCTGCGCGCGGAACTTGTTCTCCTTGGCGATGAGCGGGTTGCCGCCTGTCGTGCGCGTATGGCGGATGGCCGTGCGGATGCGCGCGAGCAGCTCGCTCGTGCCGAACGGCTTGGTGATGTAGTCGTCTGCGCCCTCGTCGAGCGCGCGCACCTTCTCGCTCTCGTCCGTGCGCGCGGAGACGACCACCACCGGCAGCAGCGACCACTTGCGCAGCTGCGTGAGCACCTGCAGGCCGTCCATGTCCGGCAGGCCGAGGTCGAGCAGCATGACGTCCGGGCAGTGGGAGGTCAGCATGCTGATGGCCTCGCGCCCGGTATGCACGATGAGCGCCTCGTAGCCGTTGGCCTCGAGCACGCGGCGGATGAAGTTGCAGATGGCGCGATCGTCCTCGACGATCAGGACCTTTCCTCGGACAGCCATGTGGATTCCTCCTCCAGCGGCAGCGCAAAGGAGACGCGCGCGCCACCCTCTTTTCGGTTTTCTGCCGTCATGCGCCCGCCGTGCGTGCGCACGATGCTCATGCAGACGGACAGCCCGATGCCCATGTTGCGCCGCACGTCGCCGCGCAGCTCCTGCGCATGCGGGAACATCTCCTCGAACAGGCGGGGCAGGATGCGCGGGTCGATGCCGCAGCCGTCGTCCGCGACGGAGAAGACGGCGTCGCTGCCCTCGCAGCGCACGCTCAGCTCGATCAGTGTGACGTGCCTGCCGTGGAGCACGGCGTTTTCCATCAGATTGATGAGCACCTGCTCCACGAGCACGGCGTCCATGGGCACCATCACCAGCTCTGGCGGCACGCTGACGCTCACATGCGTCTCCGGGAAGCGCGCGCGGAACTTCGAAACGGCCTCGGCGGCGATCTCCTCGGCGGCCTCGGGGCTCTTTTTGATCTGCACCGGCCCGTTCTTCATGCGGGTGATGGAGAGAATGTTCTCCACCAGGCGCATGAGCCACTGGGCGTCCTCGCGGACCTGGCCGATGAGGTCGCGCTTGACATCGTCGCTGAACTTGTCGTAGTTTTCCAGCACGGCGCTGGTCGAGCCGATGATGGTGGTCAGCGGCGTGCGCAGGTCGTGGGAGACGGAGCGCAGCAGGTTGGCCTTCATCTTTTCGGCCTCGGCCTCGGCCTCGATGCGGCTCTGGCGCTTGACCTGGTCGGTGAGCATGCCGACCACGACGCTGACGGTGAACATCGTGAAGAAGGTGAACGGGTAGCCGGTGATGGTGAAATTGAATTCGAAGTAGGGGTAGGTGAAGGCGTAGTTGACGCCGAACACGGAGACGACGGACGCGGCGAGGCTGTAGATATACCCGTCGGTGATGCGGGCGGTCAGCAGCACGGCGAGCACGAAGACCATCGGCACGGCCTGATCGCCGTCGCTCACGAGGTTCATGCAGGCGCACACGAGCGATGCGCCGCCCAGCAGCGCGGCGGTGACCAGCGCATTGCGGGCGATCTGCCGCCGGCTCTGGCTGCGGGGAATGAGCAGGTTGCGCACCCAGGTCAGCGCGCCGCGCAGCTTGTCCGCGTGCATACATGCCGGCCCCCTTTCTCCGTTTTTTTCATTATAGCATGGCGGAAGATAAAAATCATGTTAAGATTGGAAATGGTCAACCTGATCAAAGCATGGCCAAGTAATTCGTCATTTCGGCCATATCATCGGATGACTTGTTCGTGATATAATAGCCTCCGTTTCCGAAGGGAAACGCTGATCGGACCAAAGGAGGCTGTCTGTTATGCCGCTGATCATCTGTGCGATTGTCTTTGCGGTGCTGTTTTCGTTCGAGGGCCTGTGGTATGTGTCGGACGAGGCCATGCACAGGGCGCAGCTGGACCGCTACCAGAGCGTGGAGCACCCGCGCCGCCATGGGGACGACGCCTATCTGGATCTGCTGTAAGTTTTCCTTGACTTCCCGCCTGAATTTGGCTATACTGAAAAGGCTGGATAGCCTGCCGCCGGTGTGATGGAATGGCAGACGTGACGGATTCAAAATCCGTTGGGGCGACCC
>CAMENN010000051.1 GCA_945928315.1 uncultured Clostridia bacterium | reverse complement strand
GCTTCTCGCCGGTCTTGCTGTCCCAGAAGCGGCAGGTGTCCGGGGAAATCTCGTCGGCCAGCACGATGCGGCCCTCGAAGCGGCCGAACTCGAGCTTGAAGTCGATCAGCTCGATGCCCAGGTCCTTGAGGTAGGCGGTCAGCAGCTCGTTGATGCGCAGGGCCATGGAGGCGATGGTCTCCATCTCCTCCTTGGTGGCGATGCCCATCGCGGCGATATGATAGTCGTTGATCATCGGGTCGCCGAGGTCGTCGTTCTTGTAGCAGTACTCCAGAACGGTGCTCTTCAGCTTGGTGCCCTCCGGCAGGCCCAGGCGCTTGGAGAGGCTGCCCGCGGCGATGTTGCGCACGATCACCTCGACCGGCACGATGGACACGCGGCGCACGACGCTGTCGCGCTCGTTGATCTGCTCGACGAGGTGCGTCTCGATGCCGTTCTTCTCGAGCATCCTGAACAGATGATTGCTCACCAGGTTGTTGACCACGCCCTTGCCCACGATGGTGCCCTTCTTCAGGCCGTTGAAGGCGGTCGCGTCGTCCTTATAGTGAATGATCGCAAGCGTGGGATCGTCGGTCGCAAAGACCTGCTTCGCCTTGCCTTCGTACATCATCTCAAGCTGCTTAGCCATGGAAGTATTTCCCCTTTCTTTTTCCGCAAAAGCCTATACGATGTTGCCCCCGTATTGTAGCAGAAAACCGTCGGGGAATCAACAAAATTCCGATAGAAACCGTTTCTTTTCTCCCGATCGTTCGGAATTTAGCCCTCTTTACCAGTTCCGGAGGCCGGTTTCCATGCGACTTTTGCCCGAACTGCGCAGCCTGCCGAACGGGCAAACCAAAAGACGGGACGCGCCTTTCATCAGGGCGTCCCGCCGCATTGTGCAAAACCCGTATTTTTTTCTCTCCCGATGGTGGAAACATGCTCTGATCCATTCGAACCTTCCGGAAAACCACCGTCAGGAATCGCTTCGCGCTGATGAAAGCTGCTTTTCCTGAATCAGGTTCACCAGCTCACCTGCGCGTCGCCGGACCAGATGTAGGTATAGCCGTCGCCCGAGCCGTTGGTCACCAGGCACCAGCCGTCGATCTCGTCCACACATTCAAACGTCTGGCCCGCGCGCACATCGCTGAGCTTGGCGTACTGGTCCCCCGGTCCGACGCGCAGGGTGGTGCCCGCCGTCACGGTGAGCGTGCGGCGCGCATCGGTGCTGTGCATGCGCTCAAAATCCGTGTCGTAGTGCGCCACGCTCATCGGGATGAACGCGGAGCCGCCGCGCAGGTTGATGACGTAATAGTCGTTGTAGAAGCCGATCACCGTGTAGCGGGTGAGCTTGCTCAGCGAGCCGACCTTGTTCGACCGGCTGTCCGGCGCGCTGTAGGCCGGCACGTTGCTTTCCATCAGCACGATCTCAAACGGCCCCCGCACGGCGTACGCGCTGTTGATCCAGCCGGTGTTGCCCTTGTAGTCCACGGCATAGAACCCATCCTGCGAGACGACTCCGCCGCCGTTGGCTGCGCTCACCTGCACGCAGTCGAGCGTATCACCGTTGGAAACCGTGCCCAGCTTCTGACTGTTGGTGCGCGGCTGCGCCCAGATGCTCGCGCTCTTGCTGATCACGCGTACCTGATGCGTGTCGCGCACGGCGTCGCCGCCCAGCTCCGTCAGGCCAACCCAGCCATAGCCGTTCATTCCGCCGGCATGCGAGGCCAGCTCCACATAGCCATGCAGCCTGCTGTGCACCCATGCCCCGTCGCCGTCCGCCAGCGCGATGCCGCATGCGATGATCATCAGCAGCGCCGCAGCCGCAATCCTCAAAAAGCGCCTCATATCTTCCGCCTCCCTGCGCCGGAAATTCCTTCCGGCCTTTCTGTCTATACAACGGATGAGCGCGCCCCTTTCTTCCCGGTTTCAGAAAAAAATCACGGCTGCGGCGATTCCTCCACCGGATCCAGGAACACGAGGTTGGAGAGGATTGACTCCATCCGCTCGTTCGGGTAATGCTCGTCGAAGTAGACCTCAAACGCATTGTCCGCCGGCTTGCCTTGGCAGCGCTCCATCCAGCGCAGCGTGGTCAGCCCGGTCATGACCGTGTTGAAAACCATGAAGATCAGCAGCACGAACGTCAGCGGCTTGCCGACCTTGTTGGGAATCTTCAGGATAACCTTCGCCATACGCGGATACAGCTCCTTGATCCACAGCACGCCCAGCACGCCCCAGTAGATCGAGTAGAGCAGGCAGATGCGCCCGTTCAGGTTGAACGGCTGGCTCGAGTAGTCCCAGGAGACCGAGCCGAACACCATCTCCTGGAACCAGGAGCAGGCGTACTCCACGGCGCTGCCCACCAGCGCCCCGCCGATGAAGGAGAAGATCTTGCCCCGGTTGCGGAACGGATAGAGCGCCAGCGTAAGCGCCCACGCGCCGATGCCGTACACGAGGTTGAACGGGCCGTAGATAAGACCCACGCGCGGCTCATAGAGGCCATAGCGCACAAAGCACCAGATGCGCTCCACCATAACGCCCAGAAAGCAGCCGATGAAGAACACCCAGAAGAGCTTGTAAAATGACTTGCCCTGCGCAAAATGGCGCATCCTCTTCTCGGCATAATCGATCTGCGCATTTGTCGGCGCGGGCGGAACCAGATGAAACTTGTGTTTGGCGCGCTTTTCCAGCTCCTTGAGCCGCGTTTCGATTTCGTCGATGAACGTCGTATCCTCCGCGACCAGGCCGACCATCGCGTCGCGGTCGCGCTTGAGCTGGCGCAGGAGCGCGCGCACCTGCTCCCGGGTCGCCTCGCTGGCCTCCGGCTCGAGCTCGCCCGCATCCAGCCGGTCGAGCATAGCGTAGATTTCACCCTGCACCTGCTTGCTCTGCCGTTTCCAGTCCTGGGCGGTCAAAGACAGTTCCTGCATATCCTTCCCCCTTTTTCGTTCTACTGTGCTTCTCCCAAAAGCGCATCGGAGCGTATTTCATTATTCTCGCTTTCCAGCGGGTTTTCCTGCCGTTTTCTCCATATCCGGCCGATTCCGGCCCCCTGCGGATCATGCAGGACAAAGAAAAAGGGCCATGGTGTACATGGCCCGTCTGGAGCGGTAGACGAGATTCGGACTCGCGACATCCACCTTGGCAAGGTGGCACTCTACCACTGAGCTACTACCGCATTGCTCACTGACAGGGTATATTATACCGCTGTCCGGCGTTTTTGTCAAGCCAAAAATTGAAAAAAGCGGACGGAGAAGCCGTTTCCCCGCCCGCGGGCTCACATTTCCCTGCGTCCTTCCATCGCCTTGGCCAGCGTGACCTCGTCCGTGTATTCGAGGTCGCCACCGACGGGCAGACCGTGTGCGATGCGCGTGACCAGAATGCCCATCGGCTTGAGCAGCCGCGCGATGTACGCCGCCGTCGCCTCGCCCTCGATGTCGGGATTGGTCGCCAGGATCACTTCGTGGATGTCCTCGCTGCCCACGCGCGCGAGCAGCTCGCGGATGCGGATGTCCTCCGGCCCCACGCCCTCCATCGGCGAGATGGTCCCGTGCAGCACGTGATAGGTGCCCTTGAAATCGCGCATGCGCTCCATCGCCGCGACGTCGCGCGGATCGCGGACCACGCAAAGGACGCCGTTGTGCCGCGCCGGGTCCGCGCAGATCGGGCAGGGATCGTCCACCGTGTAATTGCCGCAGACGGAGCAGTATTTGACCGCCTTGCGCCCCTGCCAGATGGCCGCAGCGAGCTCATGCACCTGCTCCTCCGGCAGCGAGACGATGTGATAGGCCAGCCGCAGCGCGGACTTTGCGCCGATGCCCGGCAGCCGGGAGAGCTGCTGGGCCATTCTGGCGATCGGCTCAATCTGACCCGCCATGCTCAGAACATGCCGCCCATGCCGGCGCCGCCGATCCTGCTCATCTCGCGCTCACGGGTCTCCTCGCCCTTTTTGAGCGCGTCGTTGACCGCCGCCAGAATCATGTCCTGGAGCATCTCGACCTCCTCGGGATCGACGGCGTCCCTGTCGATGGTCAGCTCGATGAGCTGGCGCTTGCCGCTGACCTTGCAGCTGACCGCGCCGCCGCCGGCCGTGCCCTCATACTCGCGCGCGTCGAGCTCCTCCTGCGCCTGCATCATCTGCTGCTGCATCTTCTGTGCCTGGCGCATGAGCTGCTGCATATTGCCGCCCGGAATGCCGGGAAAACCGCCTCTTGCCATGTGTGTATCCTCCTCAAGAAAAATGGTTCTTTCCGATTATACACCATTTGGGCGCAAATGAAAAGCCTGAAATGCGCGCAAAACAGGAGCCGCGGTTCTCCGCAGCCCCTGCATGCCGAAACGAAGCGCTTACGCCTTGCCGCTCATGGAGCGCTCGGCCTGCTCGACCAGGCGCTTGGTCATGTAGCCGCCGATGTAGCCCGCCTGACGGGAGGGCAGGTCGCCGTTGTAGCCCTGCTTGAGGTTGATGCCCAGCTCGCTGGCGATCTCGTATTTCATCTGATTGAGCGCGCCCTTGGCCTCCGGCACGACCGTGCGGTTGCCGCGGGAGCCGTTCTGCTGCGCCTGCTGCTGCTGAGCGCCGCCCTGCTGCGCGTTGAAGCCCGCGCCCTGGTTCTGGTTCTGATTCTGATACATTGAGAAAGCTCCCCTTTCCTTTCTGCGTCGCCGCGCCTTGCGCAGCAGGATCAGTACTGACCAGCCATCTGGCTCTCCGCCTGCTCGATGAGGCGCTTGACCATGTAGCCGCCGACGTAGCCCGCCTCGCGGGAGGTCAGGTCGCCGTTGTAGCCCTGCTTGAGGTTGACCCCCAGCTCGCGCGCGATCTCATACTTCATGTTGTCCAGCGCGCCCTTGGCCTGCGGCACATTGATCCGGCTCGTGCCGTTCGAATTGCTCGCCATGTTGTTTTCACCTCCAATCGGTTCAGCCCTATTTTGCGCCGCGCGGCGCGCGCTATGTCTGACAATTTTCGTCTGATCTTCCATCGTTTCCGCACAAAAGCACAATCCGCCCGCATGCATTCCGGGAGCGCTTTTGGGAACCTTGAGAAAAAGCCCGGCAATCAGGCCGGGCTTCAGTATGCGACGGCGAGACAGCCGTCATCCTCGCTGGTGATGAACGTGCGCAGCGGCAGGCCACCCAGCGCCTCACGAAGCCTCTGCGCGGCGCGCCGTTCCTCCGGCTCCGGCGTCATGCTCCCCTCCGGATGGCTGCTGATGAGCCATGCCTCGCGCGTTCCCGGCGCGATGCGCGGCGCACGCGTGCAAAACGCCGCGTCAAAATACCACAGACTCAGAATGTTCCCGTCCGCGTCCAGGCATACGCACGCGGAAAACGGATAATAGACATCGCGCATGAGCGCATCGCACAGCGACTGCGGCGTGACCTTTTCCTTCATCGTCATCCCTCCATGCCCTCTGATCTGCACCTATGATACGACAGCGTCCGCAGGGTTTCCACGACCGCACAGCAGTCTTTGCAGAAAAAAGAAAAAAGCGGCCCCGAGGGACCGCAGAGGCTGCGATTTTACAGGCAGCAGAACATCGGATAATACATCATCCGTCCGCCCGAGCAACACATGCAACACAGCTCCAGCGCCAGAATCGAGCAGCAGATGTTCGGCCGGGAGAACTGCTGGCGGCCGTACTGCTCGCCGCGCTCGCCATACCAGGAGCCGCCGCTTTGCAGCTGGCTGAGCAGCTGCTGATACTGCATGTTGCCCGGCTCCATGGAGGCCGCCCGGCGCGCATACTCCATCGCCTGCGCGTTGTTGTGCAGGCCCATCTGCGCCAGCGCGCTCAGATAATACCAGCGCGCATTGCGCTGTCCCGGCGGCACGCTGCCCAGCGCGTTGATCGCCTCGGCGTAGTGGCCGGTGTCGATGTAGTTCTTCGCCGCGCGCATCTCGATGGAGGAATCCTGCTCCTGCCGCTGCTGGCCGTAGCCGTAGCCGCCCCAGAACGACTCGAACGGATCGTCCTGCTGCGCATAGCCGCCCTGACCATAGCCGCGCTGCTGCGTGCCGCCGTTGTAGCCGCTGCCGGGCCGCGTGCCGCCGCCCTGGCGCATGTGCATGATCTCCTCGTAGGCCTGCTGGACCTCCATGAACTTCTTCTCCGCCTGCGCGGCGTCCGGCTTGCCGACGTTCGCGTCGGGATGATATTTTTTGCACAGCTGCCGATAGGCCTTCTTGACCTCGTCGTCGCTCGCTGTGGGCGAAACGCCCAGCACCTGATACGGATCTGTCATGTTGTCCTGTTCGCCTTTCTTCGATTGGTCGCGTTCTCAAACCTCAGCCAGATGCCCGAGTACAGGATGTTGCGCATGATCTCCGCATCCTGCAGAACCGGCAGCCGCTCAAACGCCCGCGCCGCGCGGGCCATCATGTCGCCGAGCATCTGCTCGCAGTCCTCGGCAAACGCCGGCTGGTCCTTCCTCGAGAGCAGCGGGTTGTAGCTCTTTTTCTTCTCGTCCCGCTCGAGATCCTCGTAGCAGTCGCACAGATAGATGAACTTGCCCAGATAATAGCCCATCTCTCGCAGGTCGCGTTCGTAGACGTCCCTGCGCATCACATACAGCTCGGCGAGCATCTCGCCCGTCAGATTGGCCGCAGCGTCGAGGTTCTGGTCGTTGCGCGCCTCTACGGCGTGCAGCTCGCGCACATACCGCTCCACCGCCTCCCGCTGGCGCGGCAGCGCGTCTCCGGCGCGCCGGGCCGCCTTGTGAAGCAGCTCGCTCTCGGCCAGCCTGTCCACACGGCGCTCATCCTCCCAGCCGTCGCGCAGATCATAATAGGAAACGATCGCGCTCAGGTCGGCGCAGTAGTCGATGGCCTCGTTGCGGAGCATCGCGCGCTTCTGTACAGGATGAAACGCGCAGCGGCGCAGCTCCTGCGTGGTGTCGCTCTCGTAAAGCGCCGTGAGAAGCATCGCCAGAAAGGTCATTTCAAAGCTCAGCGCCATGCGGCATACCCTGCCGCACCGCTGCCCGATGGCGCGGCACAGCCCACAGTAGAACGCCCTGTACCGGTCAAACTCGCGGAACCGGAGTTCCTCCTTGCGCACGGTCATCACGCCCAGCAAGCCTCTTCGCCCCCTCTCTGCTTCATCGTGACCCATTATAGCATAATGTCTGTGAAATCGCCAAGGGATGCGCGCCGAATTGTCGTTTCCGGCGCCTGTTTTCCGCTGGCCGGCGCGTCAATCACTTCCGGCGCAGCGGCAGCGTGACAAAATACACCGCGGCGGCGCACAGCACGATCGCCGCGCCTGCGGAGGTATTCAGGTAGTAGGAGAGCACCAGGCCCGCCACGCCGCAGCACAGTGCGATGAGCACGGACAGGCGCATATACCACGCCGCGTTGCGCGCCACGTTGCGCGAGGCCGCAGCCGGCAGAATCAGCAGCGAGTTGATCAGCATGACGCCCACCCATCGGATGGACATCATCACCGCCACGGCGACGATCACCGTGAAGGCGTACTCCGTCAGCTTGGCGCGCACGCCTCGGCTCTGCGCCAGCGGCGCATTGACGCTGGTGAGCAGCAGCGGATTGAAGAGCATCCCCCACGCGACCGCCGTGACGAGCAGCGTGACGAGCAGGCCGGCCAGATCGCCCGCTGTGACGGAGAGCACGTCGCCGACGAGATAGCTCGAATACTTCGCAAAAGCCCCGCCCCGCGCGAGAATCACCAGACCCAGCGCGATGGACGTCGAGGAGAACACGCTGATGATCGTGTCCGCGCTCATTTTCGAGTTGTGCTTGACGAACGTGATGAGCACCGCCCAGAGGATGCCGAAGACGAGCATCGACACCATCTGGCTGCCGACGCCCAGCACCACGCCGATGGCGATGCCGGTCAGCGCGCTGTGGCCCAGCGCGTCGGAGAAGAACGCCATCTTGTTGTCCACGGCCATCGTGCCCAGCATGCCGAACAGCGGCGTGATGAGCAGAATCGCCAGCAGCGCATTCTTCATGAACGTGTAGTGCAGCCACTCAAACGGGAGCAGCGCGTCCATGAGCGCATAGATCGTGTTCATGCGCGCCCTCCTCTCGTGTAAAACACCTGCTCAAACTCCGGGGAATCGAACACGACCTCCGGCGAGCCCTGCTTGATGACCCCGCCCTGCATGAGCACGACGCGGTCGGCGTAGCGCTCCACGACGTCGAGGTCGTGCGAGACGAGCAGGATCGCCATGTGGTTGCGGTGCTTGAGCTCGTCCACCGTCTGATAGAACGTCTCCAGGCCGTTCTGATCGACGCCGGAGACCGGCTCGTCGAGGATCAGGAGGTCCGGCTGCGGCGTGAGCGCCAGCGCCAGCAGCACGCGCTGCAGTTCGCCGCCGGAGAGCGCGCCCAGCGGCCGGTCCGCCAGCTTTTCGCAGTGCGTGCGGGCGAGCGCCGTCATCGCGCGCTCCCGCGTCTTCTTCCCCACGCCCAGAAACACCGCGCGCCGGGACAGCGAGCAGGCCAGAAAGTCCATGATCGTCACCGGTGAAGAGCGGTCAAACTCCAGCTGCTGGGGCACATAGCCCGTTCGGATGTCCGCCGCGGGCCGGCCGTCCGCCGTGAGGTGGCGCACCGTGCCCTTGTATTCCACCTGACCGAGCAGCGCGCGCAGCAGCGTCGTCTTGCCCGCGCCGTTGGTGCCGATGAGCGCCGTGAGCTCGCCGCAGTGGATGTGCAGGCTCACATCCCTCAGCAGCGTCTGCCCGCCCAGAGTGACGCTCAGGTTGTCTACCTCGATACGGCAGAGGCGGCAGGGCGCGCCCTCCGTGCCCGGCACCTTGTGCGGGCAGCTCTGTACCGTGTTCACTGTTTCAGCGCCTCCAGCAGCACGCGCGCGTTTTCGCGCATGATCGTCTCGTAGCTCTCCTTCGTGCCGTCGCCGGAGACGACGGGATCGAGCGTATAGATGCCCGCACCGGTCTCCCGGGCGATCGTCTCAGCGGCCTTCTGCGGATACTGCGGCTCGACGAACAGCGCGCGGATGCCGAGGCTCGTCACCAGATCGCACGTCTGCGCGATCTCCCGCGTGCCGGGCTCCTCGCCCGGCTCATGCTCGATCACGCCCGCGATTTCAATGCCGTAGGCGTTCGCGAAGTACGGGAACGCCTCGTGGAAGGTGATGATTCTTTCGCCCGCCACCGGCGAAAGCATCGCAGAGAGCTCCGCGTCGAGCGCCAGAAGGCGCTGCGTGTAGGCCGCCGCGTTTTCGCGATAGGCGTCCGCGTGCGCGGGATCGGCCGCGGCCAGCCCCTCGCCGATGTTCTGCACCTGCACGGCGGCGAGCTTCGGATCGAGCCAGACGTGCGCGTTCACGTCGTGATCGTGGCCGTCATGGTCATCATCGTCATGGTCGTCATCGTGGTCGCCGTCAATCTCATGTTCGTCCTCGGGCAGCATGTCGATGCCCGCGCTCGCGTCGATGACCGGCAGGTCCGCGCGCAGGGCGATCACCTTGTCCATGAACTGCTCCATGCCGCCGCCGTTGATCACCAGCGCGCCCGCGCCCTCCAGGGCGACCATGTCGCGCGTCTGCAGCTGATAATCGTGCAGGCAGCCAACGCTCTGGTCGGCCATGTTCTGAACCGTCACGCCCTCCACGCCGTCCGCCACGTTGAGCGCGAAGACGTACATCGGGTAAAACGTGGTCACAATCGTCATCCCGCCGCCCTGCTCCTGTGCCGAGCAGCCTGCTGAAACGAGCAGCAGCAGCGCAAGAAGCGCCGCCAGCATGCCTCTCTTCATCTTGATCTCATTCCTTTCCGGGAAACCGTGTTCTGCCAAAGCCCAAACGGGCATAAACATACAAATATTCTCTTTCGTTCCCCATTCCGTTTTTCCTGCCGGTCCCGCACAAATCCGGGGATTTTTCCGTTTTGCCGCGTGTCGAACGGTTTTTCTTGTGCTTTTCGCTGTCATCTGTTACAATTCCTACCATATTCTTCCCGATCAGGAGCGTGATCCGCCATGACCTCTGTGCCCGAGCTTGCGCATGTCGATACGCGTCTGGGCCTGTCCCGCGCGGGTGACTGCCTGCCGCTCTATCTTCGCTTCCTCGCGCGCTTTCCGGAGGACGACAGCCTGACCGGGCTCATGTCGGCACTCGGGGAGGGCGATATGCAGACCGCCTTTTCCTGCGCCCATGCGCTCAAGGGCCTGAGCGCGCAGCTTGGCATCCTCTGCGTCAGCGAGGCGGCGTCCCGCGTGTGCGAACTGCTGCGTCCGCTCGATCCCGCTGCGCTGGGCGACACCCACGAGGCCGCAAAGACGCTCTGTGCGCTGCATGCGCAGGTCTGCCGCGAGATCGCGCAGCTGCCCGCACGCTGAAGCGCAGGTTGTATTTTTGTCCTCCTTGTGGTATGATATTTGTATCTGTATCATCAAGGAGGGTCCTATGCAACAGCCCGGACCATTTGTCATCATCGACGGCAACAGCCTGATGCACCGCGCATTTCACGCGCTGCCGCCGCTGCAAAACGAGGACGGCGTGTTCACCAACGCCGTTTTTGGCTTTCTCTCGATGCTGCTCAAGGTCGTGGAGACGGAGCAGCCCGCGTATCTGGCGGTCGCCTTCGACCTGCACGGGCCGACGTTCCGCCATGCCGATTACAGCGAATACAAGGCCGGGCGCAAGCCGACCGCCCCGGAGCTGCGCCCGCAGTTTGATCTGGTGCGCGAATGCCTGACGGCGATGGGCATCCGCCAGCTCACCTGCCCCAGCTTCGAGGCGGACGACATCCTGGGCACGATGGCGCGCCGCTGTGAGGAGGCGGGCATTCCCGCGCTGCTGGTCACAGGCGACCGCGACTCCATGCAGCTGGTCAGCGAAACCTCCAGCGTGCTCTACACCAAGCGCGGCGTGAGCGAGGTCGTGCGCTACACGCCGGAGCGGGTGCTCGAGGACTTTGGCGTCACCCCGCAGCAGATTCCCGACCTCAAGGGACTGATGGGCGACGCCAGCGACAACATTCCCGGCGTGCCGGGCATCGGCGAAAAGACCGCCGTCAAGCTGCTTTCCGCCTATGGGACGCTGGAGAACGTGCTCGACCACGCGGACGCGGACCTCAAGGGCAAGCAGCGCGAAAAGCTCCTCGACGGGCGCATGTCCGGCCTGATGAGCAAGAAGATCGCCACCATCACGCGCCATGTGCCGCTCGACGACGTCTCCATCGAGGACTGCCGCCTGGGCGACATGTCCGGCGCGTTGCCGCTGTTTGACAAGCTGGAACTACGCACGCTCGCCGCGCGGCTGGCCCGCCTGTCCCCTGCCGCCGCGCAGGAGAGCGCGCCCGAAGTGCCGACCATCGCCTTTGGCGAGGACGCGGAGCTTGCGGACGAGGAGGCCATCGTCGCGTTCCTCGCAAGCCTGCCGCAGGACGCGCAGGTCGCGCTGATGCAGCTGGAATCCGGCTTTTCCCTCACCGCCTCGTGCGGCGTGCGCGCCCACATTCCCTTCGCACAGGGGCTGCTGGGCGGCGGGCTCGATCCCGTGCAGGCCGCCCGTGCGCTCTCCCCGCTGCTGGGCGGCGGGCGCACGCTGATCCTCTTCGGCGGCAAGCGGCTGCGCACCGATCTGGCCGAATGGGGCGTCGCGATGGGCGCGCCCTTTGAGGACGTGCAGCTGATGGCCTACCTGCTCGCCCCGCAGAGCGGCAAATACGAGGCGCCTGCGGACGCTGCGGCGCTCTATGCCGAATTCCTGCGCTGTGCGCAGGCGGTTGAGGCGCAGGGCATGACATCGCTCTACCGCGAGATCGAGCTGCCCCTCTCCGACACGCTCTACGCGATGGAATGCGAGGGCTTTCTGGTCGATCGCGAGGAGCTTGCCCGCCTGGGCGAGAGCTACAACGCCCAGATCGCCGCGCTGCGCGAGGAGATCTTCGCGCTGTGCGACTGTGCGCCGTTCAACCTCAACAGCACGCAGCAGCTGGGCGACGTGCTCTTCGGCAAGCTCGGCCTGCCCGCGCGCAAGAAGACGCAGCGCGGCTACTCCACCGACGCGGACACCCTCGCCGAGCTGGCTCCGCTGCACCCGGTCATCGACAAGATCCTGCTCTACCGGCAGGTGACCAAGCTGAACAGCACCTACATCGACGGGCTGCTGCGCCTGACCGGGCGGGACGGGCGCATCCACACCTGGTTTGACCAGACGACCGCCGCGACGGGACGCATCTCCTCCAGCGAGCCGAACCTGCAAAACATCCCCGTGCGCACGCCGATGGGCCGGGAGATCCGCCGCGCGTTCATCGCCCGCCCCGGCTGCCTGCTGGTGGACGCGGACTATTCGCAGATCGAGCTGCGGCTGCTGGCGCACCTCTCCGGCGACGAGGCGATGTGCGAGGCGTTCACCCTCGGGCAGGACATCCACACGCGCACGGCCGCAGAGGTCTACGGTGTGCCGCTCGAGGAGGTCACGCCCGCGATGCGCTCGAGCGCAAAGGCCGTCAACTTCGGCATCGTCTACGGCATCAGCGACTTTGGCCTGGCCAGCAACCTGCACATCTCCCGCAAGGAGGCTGCGGCGTTCATCGAGCGCTATTTCGCCCGCTATCCGGCGGTGCGCCAGTTCATGGACGCCTGCGTGGCGCAGGGCAAGGCCGAGGGCTACTCGGTGACGATGTACGGCCGCCGCCGTCCGCTGCCGGAGCTTACCTCCTCCAACTACAACCGCCGCCAGTTCGGCGAGCGCGCCGCGATGAATACGCCCGTGCAGGGCGCCGCCGCGGACATCATCAAGATCGCGATGAACGCGGTGCATGCACGCCTGGCCCGCGAGGGGCTTGAGGCGAAGCTCATCCTGCAGGTGCACGACGAGCTGATCGTCGAGTGCCCGGAGCGCGAGGTGGAGCAGGTCACGCAGCTGCTTCGCGAATGCATGGAGCAGGCCGCCAGTCTGCGCGTGCCGCTGGTCGCCGACGTGCACGCGGGCCACTCCTGGTACGATACCAAGTAATCTCTTTCCTTTTCTTCCCATTTCATGCAGGGTTTTGGCCCGCACGTTCGTTGTATTCCTCAGGAGAAGCATATGAGAATCGGTCTGACCGGCTCCATCGCCTGCGGCAAGAGCACCGTGAGCGATTTCCTGCGCACGCTCGGCTACCCGGTCGTGGACGCCGACGCTATTTCACGCGCGCTGACCGCCCCCGGCGGCGCGGCGCTTCCCGCTGTGCGCGCGGCCTTCGGCGACGGCTTCTTTGCCGCGGACGGCACGCTCGACCGGCGTGCGCTCGGACGGCATGTCTTTGATCGTCCCGATGCGCTCGCCCGGCTCAACGGCATCCTGCATCCAATGATCCTGCACGAGATCGGCGCGCAGCTTTCCGCATATGAACGGACGCACGGCACCGTCTTTGGCGACGTGCCGCTGCTCTACGAGTGCGGCATGCAGCCGCAGTTTGACCGCATCTGGGTCGTCAGCGCCTCGCGGGAGACGCAGCTGGCGCGCCTTCAGGCGCGGGACGGGCTCACGATGCAGGAGGCAGCCGCGCGCATCGACGCCCAGATGCCGCTTGCGGAAAAGTGCCGCCTGGCCGACGCCGTCATCTCCACCGAAGGACCGATTGAACAGACACAGGCGCAGGTCCGCCGCCTGCTGGCAGACCTTTAGCAAAGGAGGCAGCCATGAATCAATCCCCCGCGCCCATGCGGCGCAGACGGCCCGCACAGGCCGTCGATGCTGCTGCGCAGCCACACCGCCGGCGTGCCCGGCAGGCTCCGGAGCATCCGCTCCGCGACGTCTGGATGCGCGTGCCTGCGGCGCTGCGCACGGTGATCCTCGGGCTGTGCCTTGTGCTGTTTATCACGGCGACTGTCGCCGTCACCCGCAGCTACATGGCCGCGCAGGAGGAGCGCCGCCGCCTGGAGGCCGAGGCCGCCGAGCGCGCGCAGCACCCCCTCGTCTACGCCGACCTCATCACGCAGTACGCCGCCACCCAGGATCTTGACCCTGCGCTGGTGAGCGCCGTGATCCTCTGCGAATCGAGCTTCGATGCGCAGGCGGAAAGCCGCCTCGGCGCGCGCGGGCTCATGCAGCTGATGGAGGAGACTGCCGGCTGGGTCGCCCATAAGCTCGGCGAGGACGACGCGGCGTATTCCTTCGACCGGCTCTATGACCCGGAGACCAACATCCGCTACGGCACCTGGTACCTGTCCTATCTCTCCCGGCGCTTTGACGGGGACGCGACGAAGATCGTCTGCGCCTATCACGCCGGTCAGGGCAATGTGGACGCCTGGCTCAAAAACCCGCAGTACAGCAGCGACGGCGTGACGCTCGACGTCATTCCCACCGAGGATACCGCAACCTATGCCGGACGCGTGCTCAGGGCACGCGACGTCTATCGCAAATACTATTTCCCCGTTCCCGACGAGGCTCAGGAAGGAGACTCCCCCGATGCATAAGTTTCTGCGCTTCACTGCCGCCCTGCTGATGCTGCTTGTCCTCAGCATCCCGCAGGCGCTGGCCCTCACCGACACGCTCGTGTGTGGCATCGTCGCCACGGACGACCTCGCCCTGCGCCCGCTGGAGCTCAATCAGCGCGACGCGGTCAGCGTGCTCGATCTGGTCTACGAGGGGCTGTTCACCCTCGACGACGACTACGCGCCCCAGCCCAAGCTGGCCTATTCCTACAGCTTCATCAGCGAGGGACGCCGCCTGGAGGTCAAGCTGCGCGAGGGCATCACCTTCCACAACGGCCAGGAGCTGACCGCGCGCGATGTGGTCGCCACGCTCGACTACATGTACGCGCTCTCCGGCTTCGATTCCGACCTCAACTCCGATGTGGACACGACCGACCGCGGGCTGTACTACTCCACGTTCTATTCCATCAAGTCCTGGGAGGCCACGGACGATCGCACCGTGCTCTTCACGATGCGCCGCGCGAGCTACGGCTCGCTCTACGCGCTCACCTTCCCCATCCTGCCCGCCTCCGAGGTCGGCAACGACATGCCCTCCGGCACCGGCCCGTACAAGTACGACGGCTATGAGCCGGGCAGCGCCATCTGGCTGACGGCGAACACGGGCTGGTGGAAGCGCGTGCCGACCATCCGCTATATCCGCGCGAACATCTACAGCGACTCCGAAAAGGCGCTCAGCGCCTTCGACGCTCAGGACATCGATGTGGCCATGACCCGCTCCATCAACGCCTCGCGCTACTCCGGCTCGCTCAGCTCCTATTCGCTCACCGCGCGCACGCGCCAGCTCGAGGCGTTGCTCATCAACCGCGCGCAGACCCTCTTCAAGAGCGACGACAACGGCCAGAACCTCGTGCGCGAGGCCATCTCCTACGCCATCAACCGCAGTGAGATCATCTCCTCCATCTATCAGGGCATGGCCACCGTCGCCTACACGCCCGTTCCGGGCGGCACCTGGCTCTCCAACGAATCAACCATCCACGACATCTACGACCCGCTGATGGCGGCCTCGCTGCTGGACAGCGCGGGCTACAAGCTGGCCGACGACGGCAAGCGCTACAAGGACGGCAAGGCGTTCCCCACGCTCTACATCCTCACCTACGACGAGCCCGGCTCCACCGTGCGCACCAACGCCGCCAACAAGATCAAGGAGCAGCTCGCCGCCGTGGGCATCCCCGCCATCGTCTCCACGAAGGATCGCGCCTATGTGCTCATGAAGCTCAAGAGCGCCGATTACACGCTCGTCCTCGCCGCGTTCAACTTCGATGTGAACCCCGATCCGGGCTTCACCGTCGCCTCCACCGGTGCCTGCAACTACACGCGCTACCGCTCCGACGACATGAACAGCCTGCTCACGCAGCTGCGCTCCTCGTACACGGCGGACAGCTACCAGTACGTCATGCAGCTCATTCAGGATCAGTTCGAGCAGGACAAGCCCTACCTGCCGCTCTACTGGCGTGCGGGCGCCCTGCTCTCCCGCGAGGCGTTCACCGATGCGCGCGACATCCGCGAGCTGGAGCTGCTGCGCGGCGTGGAGAGCTTCTGACGCTGTTTTCTGATAGAATTGAGCGATAAGCGCGAAGCGAAGAAGGGAGTCTGAGGGATGAAATCCCTCCGTCGGGGGTTAGGGGCGAGGCCCCTAACGTTCCCCTATCGCGAAGCGATCAACGAAAAAGCAGTCGGGGAGCGAAGCGAAACCTGACGGTGCTTGGCACCTGGCTGTTTCTGCTGGAAAACAGCATCAGGGACTGGTTTCTCCGATCAGCAAGTCTGCAAAAAGCGCCCGGGCGCTTCCCTTTCTTGGGAAAACGTCCGGGCGCTTTTGTTGCCCTGTGGGATTACTTGCCGTTCACCGCGGACTGACCCGCGATGCGTCCAAAGACGACGGTGTCGGTCAGCGCGTTGCCGCCCAGGCGGTTCGCGCCGTGGATGCCGCCGGTGACCTCGCCGGCCGCGTACAGGCCCGGGATGATCTCGCCGTTCTCGTTGTAGACGCGGCAAGAGCTGTCAATGCGCACACCGCCCATGGTGTGATGCACGGTGGGCACGCGGGCCGCCGCGTAGAACGGGCCGTTGTCGATCGGCGTCGCGAACAGGCTGCGGCCGAACTCGTCCTTCTCGCCGGACTTGTCGCCGCCCTCGCAGTAGCGGTTGTACTCGGCGATCGCCGCCACCAGCGCGTCCGCCGGCACGCCGATCTGCTCCGCCAGTTCCTCGAGGGTGTCCGCCTTGTAGGCGCGGCCCGCCTCGACCAGCTGGTTCGCCGTCTCGCCGAAGTTGTTGAGCTCATCGCCGGTCGGGTAGGTGTCGGAGTCCATGACGATGAACATGGTGTTGTCGGTCTGCGCGAAGAGCGCGTTGGTCATGTCGTCACGACGGCCGCCCTCGTCGCAGAAGCGGTTGCCTTCCTTGTTGATGAACACGCGGGTCTCGACGTTGTGCTCGATGTTGCCGGAGAGGGAGCCGGTGACCGGATCGCCCAGCGGCAGGAGCTGGATGTTCCCCATCTGGATGAAGTCCGCGCCCAGCTTCTGCATCATCTTGACGCCGTCGCCCGTCGCGCCCTCATGGTTGGTGGACTTGACCGTCTCGTCGAGGGTGCCCCAGATGGTGTCATAGGTCTGGCGCATCGCCACGTTCTTGGAGAAGCCGCCGGTCGCCACGACCACGCCGTTGGTGGCGCTGATGGTGACGGTGTTGCCGGTCTCGCCGGTGCAGACGATGCCGTTCACGCGGCCGTTTTCGTCGGTGGTGATCTCCTCGGCCTTGGTGTTCAGCATGACCTTGATGACGTCGCTGTGGGCGTCGATGTAGCGGGTGTAGGTGTCAAAGAAGCCCGTGCCGCACGGCATGACCGGCTTGTGCGCGCGCTCCCAGAGGCCGCCGGTGACGGTGAAGATGGCGTCCTCGTTGAACTCCATGCCCATGCTCTTGAGCCACTGCACGCCGTCCCAGGCGTTGGAGACCAGCGTCATGACCAGCTCCGGATCGCCCTGGTAGTCGCCACCCTTGATGGTCTGGGTATAGTGCCAGTAGACGGAGTCATTCTGCTTGATGGCCGTCTCGCTGCGGTCATCCACCGCGTTGAGCGCGCCGCCCGCCAGGATGGTGTTGCCGCCGACCTTGGGCATCTTCTCCACGACGATGACGGACTTGGCGCCGTTCTGCTCGGCGGAGATCGCCGCAGCCAGGCCCGCGCCGCCGGCGCCGATGATGACGACCTCAGCGGTCAGCTCCTCGTCGGCCGCCTTCTCGACGACGACCTCCTTCTTCTCGCTCAGCGCCGTCAGATCGACGCCGCCCTCGGTCAGCGCGTTGGTGACCGCCGCGATGATCGCGTTGGAGGTCATGGACGCGCCGCTCACGACATCCACATTGATGGAGTTGAGCGCCACCATCTGCGCCGGGATGGTATTCACCGCGCTGTCGCAGATGCCGGGCGTATCGTTGCACGCATCGACCGTCACGGAGACGATGGAGCCGTCGTCCGCGAGCGTCACGGTGCAGGTGACCGCGTTCACGCCGCCGATCTGGGAATCGGCCGTGCCGGTGTAGCTGGTGTCCGCGACGGCCAGCGAAGCCGCCAGCACGAGCGCGATCGTCAGCAGGACAGAGAGTACCTTCTTCATACAATCTTCCCCTTTCTGTGCCGATTGACACAAAGGTGTCAATCGTTTGGCAACAGTATACATCCGCAAGCGGCTTGCGAAGCAAGGGGAATTTTTGCAGGTTTTCCTGCATCTACCCGATCCGCATATAGGTATCATAGAAGTGGCGGCGCACGCCGTCGGAGCAGTCCACAAAGAGCACACTGCCCCACATGCCCCCGCACTGCGTGAACCGGTGCTCCCGCGCGAAGGCCTCGATGGGCCGGAAGATGACGCCGGGCTGCTCGTACTGTTCCTCGCCGCAGGTGGTCACCGCGTGCAGCGCCATGCCGCCGGGGATGACGCGCACGCTTGTCTGCCCCTCGTTAAGCCCCAGCTCGCACGCTCGGGTGAGCGGCAGCATCAGAGCAAACACGGTAGACGCATCCGGTTTTTCCCGGAGGATGCTGATGCTGACGGCGGGCAGAGCCTCCAGCCAGCGCCGCTCGGCCTCCTGCTCGCACTTCCGGTCGGACATGAGCGTGCCGTTCGCGTTGCAAAAGGCCAGCATGTCCGGCGCGGGGCGGATATCGACGGCGTTTTCCGCGCGCATGCCCGCCTCGCCCAGGGTGATGAGGCGCTCGATGTCCCGCGCCAGCCCCGCATAGTGCGCAGCCTGCGCCAGCGCGCGCTCGCGGCAGGCCCGCATGCGGCCGATGACCTGCTCGCCGGTCATGCCGTCGCTGCTGAACTGCCGGGCGATGTCGCGCACCGCGACGTCCATCTCCCGGTACTTCTTCGCGCTGATGAGCCGGTTGATGTCCGCCTCCTCGTAATACCGCCGTCCGGATTCCTCCTTGGGCGTGTCGATGATGCCCTCCTTCTCGTAGAAGTGCAGCGCCACCGTCGTCATGCCCAGCATCCGCGAGACGTCGCCGATGGAATAGCGCATGCCTCTTCCCCTCCTTTCCGGACCGAAAGCCGCTTTCGGTTTTCCCTCCGATTTGCACAGCGTCATGACAAAGGATTCACGAATTTTCCTGCACTGTGCAAAAAAGTATTTCCCTTTCATGGACAATTGTACACAGTTTTCCGGGAAAGATCAAGCGTTTTTGCGCACGGGCCAAAAAGCTGTTTCCTCGCGCCGCGCGATGTGCTATAATATCGGAAGCATTTTTTCACGGAGGCTGTCATGAACGGATTCGACATTGCGGTGGTCGGCGCGGGGCACGCCGGCTGCGAGGCTGCGCTCGCCTGCGCGCGCATGGGGCTGCATACGCTGCTGCTCACGCTCAATCTCGACGCCATCGCCCTGATGCCCTGCAACCCCGCCATCGGCGGCACAGGCAAGGGCCATCTGGTGCGCGAGGTGGACGCGCTGGGCGGCGAGATGGGCCGCGCCATCGACGACACGTTCATCCAGTCCCGCATGCTCAACACGGGCAAGGGGCCCGCTGTCCACTCCCTGCGCGCGCAGGCGGACAAGCGCGCCTATCAGCAGCGGATGAAGCGCGCGCTCTTCGCCCAGCCGAACCTCGAGGTGCGCCAGGGCGAGTGCGGCGAGCTGCTCACGCAGGACGGGCGCATCTGCGGCCTGCTCACCACCACCGGCGCGCACATCACCTGCCGCGCCGTGGTCATCTGCTCCGGCGTGTACATGGACAGCCGCATCATCATCGGCGAGTGCAGCTGGATGGGCGGGCCGCAGGGGCTGCTCTCCTCGGCGCATCTGGCGGGCGCGCTGCAAAAGCTGGGCATCTCGCTGCGCCGCTTCAAGACCGGCACCCCTCCGCGCGTGGATGCGGCCTCGATCGACTTTGACGAGATGGAGCCGCAGCCGGGCGACGCGACGATCACGCCGTTCTCCTTCATGACCGATGGGCGCCTCGAGAACCGCGCGCAGTGCTACCTCACCTATACAAATGAAGAAACGCACCGCATCATCCGCGAGAACATCCACCGCGCGCCGATGTATGCCGGCACGATCCACGGCACGGGCGCGCGCTACTGCCCCTCCATCGAGGACAAGATCATGCGCTTCGCGGACAAGGGCCGCCACCAGCTCTTTCTGGAGCCGGAGGGCCTGGACACGAACGAGTGGTATGTGCAGGGGCTTTCGACCTCCATGCCCGAGGACGTGCAGCTCGCCATGCTGCACACGATTCCCGGCCTGCGCCGCGCGCGCGTGCTGCGGCTGGCCTACGCCATCGAGTACGAATGCATCGACCCGCTTCAGCTGCGCGCGGATCTGTCCCTGCGCGCCGTGCCGGGGCTGTACTTCGCCGGTCAGGTCAACGGAACGAGCGGCTACGAGGAGGCCGCCGCGCAGGGCATCCTCGCGGGCATCAACGCCGCGCGCTACGTGCAGAGCCGGGAGCCGGTCATCCTCGGGCGCGACCAGGCGTACATCGGCGTGCTCGTCGACGACCTGACGACCAAGGGCACCAACGAGCCCTACCGCATGATGACCAGCCGCT
>CAMENN010000050.1 GCA_945928315.1 uncultured Clostridia bacterium | reverse complement strand
ACATGGGTTCTCTTTTTTCATCCTCTTGTGTTACCTATGTATTGTACCTCAACACCCTTGACGAATCCGCGCCGGTGGTGTAGAGTATGGAAGGAGATTTTCGCTCACGCATTTTGTATGTCGAATGAATCGGATTCACGCCATCTGACCGGAGGGACGCCATGACGCTGCTGGAATACCGCATCTTTCACACCGTGACGCAGCAGGGCAGCTTCGCCCGCGCCGCGCAGATCCTGCACCTGACGCCCAGCGCGATCAGCCACGCCGTCAGCTCGATGGAGGAATCGTGCGGCTTTTCGCTCTTTGTGCGCGGCAAGGGCGGCGTCAGCCTGACGCGCAGCGGCGAGGCGCTCTATCCGTTCATCCGGCAGGTGCTCAGCGCCGACGAGGCGCTCAGCCAGACGATCGGCGAGCTCAACGGCGTGCAGCGCGGCACGGTGAAGATCGGCGCGTTCAACAGCGTCTGCATGACGTGGCTGCCGCAGATCGTGAACGCCTACAAGAAGAAGTATCCCGGCGTGCAGATCCAGATCAACCAGGGCACCTACGACGACGTCATCGAGTGGATCAAGACGGGCGCGGTGGACCTAGGCTTCCTCTCCATGGAGAGCACGCGCGATCTGACAGTGCGCCCGCTCTACCGCGACCGGCTGATGTGCGTGGTGCCGCGGGGTTTCCGCACGAAGCACGCGGAGTACATCACGCCGGAGGAGATGCGCGGGGAGACGTTCGTGGTGCAGGGCGACGAGACGGACGCGGACGTGCAGGCATTTCTGACGAAGTATCACTTCTCGATTCGCGCGTCCTGCCGGGTGGTGGACGACCTGTCGACCATCGCGATGGTGGAGAGCGGGTTCGGCATCTGCATCCTGCCCAGCCTGATCCTCGAGCGCGCGCACGGCGACGTGGACACCTATCCCATCGAGCCGGCGGAGTACCGCGAGTTCGGCGTGGCGGTGCAGAATCCCGCGATGATGGCGCCCGCCGTGCGGCAGATGCTCGCGGAGATTGAGGCGTTTGCCGCGGCAAGGCGCGCGGAGACGCCGGAGATTTACAGGAATCAATGAAAAGCCGCTTCAAACCGGCGCGAAGCGGGGAAGGGTCAAGGGGCGGCGCCCCGGGCAGGGTTTGGGACGGCAGTCCCAACGCATCCCCCAATCGCGCAGCGATCAAAAAGAAAAGCAGTCAGGGAGCGAAGCGATACCTGACGGTGTATTTTCGCAAAGCCCGAATCGTGTGAAAACATGTCTTCGCTTCTCCTCAATGACAAAAGGAGGTTGCCCCCCATATGAAAAAGCTGCTTTCCCTGCTGCTCGCGCTGGCGCTCATCGCCTGCGCCGCCCTGGCGCTGGCGGACTACCCGCTGACCCTCACCGATCAGGCGGGCCGCGAGGTCACCATCGAGGCGCAGCCCGAGCGCATCGTCTCCGGCTACTACATCTCCACCTCCGCGTGCATTGCGCTGGGCCTGTCGGACAGGATGGTCGGCGTCGAGGCGAAGGCGGACAGCCGCAACATCTACCGGCTCGCCGCGCCGGAGCTCATCTCGCTGCCGAGCGTCGGCACCGCGAAGGCGTTCGACCTGGAGGCGTGTCTTGCTGCGGAGCCGCAGCTCGTCATCCTGCCCAAGCGTCTCTCCGAGACGGCGGACGCCCTGGCCGAGTTCGGCATCCCGGCGCTGCTGGTGAACCCGGAGGACGACGCGCTGCTCACTGAAATGATTCTGCTCATCGGCGAGGCCACGGGCGAGAGCGAGCGTGCGCAGACGCTTTGCGGCACGCTGACCGCGCAGCTGGCCTTGTGCGCAGAGATGACCGCGCAGGCAGAGAAGCCCACTGCGCTCGTGCTGGGCGTGAGCGACTATCTGCACTGCGCCCCGGGCGACATGTTCCAGTCCACGCTGCTCGAGAAGGCCGGCGCGGTCAACGCCGCGGCGGAGCTGACCGGCGGCAGCTGGGCCGAGATCAGCTATGAGCAGCTGCTGGCGATGAATCCGCAGGTGCTTGTGATTCCCGCCGAGGCGACCTACACCGCGCAGGACGTACTGGATGATCCCGAGCTCGCCGCGCTGGATGCCGTGCAAAGCGGCGCGGTCTACGCCATGCCGGCCGCGTTCGAGGCGTGGGACAGCCCCGTGCCCTCCGGCGTGCTGGGCGCGCTGTGGCTCGCCTCCGAGCTTCACCCGGACGTGTACGGCCGCGAGCAGTATGCGAGCGCTGCCACCGCGCTGTACGAGACGTACTACGGCTTCACGCCGGACGAGGCCGCCCTGTGAGGACGGACGCCCAAAACCGAATCCTTGATGGAGCCGCCGCAGCCTGTCTGCTGGCGGCTTTCGGCGTTTCGCTTTGTATCGGGCGCTATCCGCTGGGCCTTTCCGACATCCTCGGCGCGCTCACCGGCGCGGAGGGCATGGCCGCGCAGGTTTTCTGGCGGCTTCGCCTGCCGCGCAGCCTCGCGGTGCTCGTCTCCGGCGGGGCGCTGGGCGTCGCGGGCGCGGTGTATCAGGCGCTGCTGGGGAACCCGCTGGCCGCGCCGGACGTCGTCGGCGTCTCCGGCGGGGCGACGCTCGGCGCGGCGGTGATGATCGTCTGCTTCGGCGGCACGGGGCTGGCGGCGGGCGCGTTCGCGGGCGGGCTGTGCGCGCTGGCGGCGGCGCTGCTCATCACGCGCGCCTGCGGGCAGCGGGGTACGGCGGGGCTGGTGCTCTCCGGCATCCTCATCAGCGCGCTGGTCAAGGCGGGCATCATGCTGCTCAAGACGCTGGCCGACCGCGAGGGCGAGCTGGCCGCCATCGAGTTCTTCACGATGGGCAGCTTTGCAGACATCACCTGGCGCGCGCTGCCCTCGCTGTGCGGCGGCGTGGCGCTGGGGCTTGCCGTGCTCGCGCTGCTGCGGCGGCAGATCCCGCTGCTCTCCCTGGGCGATGCGCAGGCCGCGGCGCTGGGCGTGCGCGTGCAGCCGCTGCGCGCGGCGGTGCTCGGCGGGGCAACGCTCGCCGTCTGCGCGGTCAGCGCGCACGCGGGCGTGATCGCCTTCCTGCCACTGATCGCCCCGCACGCGGCCCGGCTGCTGCTGCGCGGGCGCAGCCGGGGCATGCTGCCGCTTTCGTTCCTGCTGGGGGCGCTGCTGCTGCTGGGCGCGGACATCGCCGCGCGGCTGATCCGCGGGGCGGAGCTGCCGGTCTCCGTGCTCACGACGGCGCTGGGCGTGCCGATGCTCGTTTCGCTCATGGTGAAGGGAGGGCGCGCGGATGCTTGAGGTGAAGGCGCTGCGCGCGGGCTATCGCGGGCGGCAGGTGCTGTGCGGGGCCTCGCTGCATGTGCGCCCGGGCGAGCTGTGCGCGCTGCTGGGCGAGAACGGCAGCGGCAAATCGACGCTGCTGCGGGCGCTGTGCGCGCTGGTTCCGGCGCAGTACGAGGTCTGCTCGCTGGAGGGGCGTGACCTGCCGGGTATGAGCGCGCGGCAGCGGGCGCTGTGCGCGGCGTATATTCCGCAGCGCTGCGACATCGACGGGGGACTGACGGCGGAGGAGGTCGTGCTGATGGGCGCGAACGCGCGCACGCCGCTGCTCTCCGGCTATGCGCCGGCGCAGCGGGAGGAGGCGCGCGGGTGCCTTGCGCGCGTCGGGGCGCAGGCGCTTGCCGGAAGGCTGATGGGCACGCTCTCGGAGGGACAGCGTCAGCTCGTCGTGCTCGCGCGGGCGCTGATGCAGCGGCCCCGGCTGTTCCTGCTCGACGAGCCGGACAGCGCGCTCGACCTCTCCCGGCGCTACGCGATGATGGACGCCCTGCGCGCGGCGATGGGGGCGGACTGCGGCGCGCTGGCCGTGCTGCATGACGCGCAGCTCGCGCTTTCGTGCTGCGATCGCGTGTTCGTGCTGCGGGACGGGCAGATCGCCTGCGGCCTCGATCTGCATGCGGCGGATGAGGCGCAGGTGAACGCGGCCATGGCCCTGCTCGGCGACGGCACGCGCGCGGTGCGCGTCGATGGGGAGTGGGCGGTTTTGGGAAGGAAAAGAACGGAGTAAGCCGTATTCAGGGCAAAAAACGAGCCATAAGCGCGAAGCGAGGAAGGGGTCTGGGGACAATGTACCCAGGCTAGGGGTTTGGGGGATGAAATCCCCCAACGTTCCCTTCCTCTCCATATAAAAAAGTCCAGTCTCAGAGCAGGCCGCTTGCGGCCTACGATTGAGACGGGTTCTTTTTGCAGGGCAGGTCTGATGCGCTAAGTCCCATTACCATTTCCGAAAGGATACCTGACGGGTTCCTCCTGTCAGTTCCGGCTTTACCTGAAACCTGTATGAAGCCCCGCTCGTCCGCCGATTGTCCGCCAGACGCCTCTCCCGACCCCAAAAAGCAGGCGGCTGCGCCGGTTTTCCGGCACAGCCGCTTTTCATATGCACTTGGTTACAGCTCCGTGCTGTCTCCAGGCCGCCAGGCCTTTGCCTTGGCGATCATGCCCCAGGAGACGTGGCAGTAGCCGCCGGGATTCTTGTCGAGGTACTTCTGATGGTATTCCTCCGCGGTGTAGAAGCAGCGCAGCGGCTCGCATTCCACGGCGACGCTCTGCCCCAGCTTCTCCGACAGCCGGCGCAGCGAGGCCCGCGCAACGGCGAGATCGCCGTCCGAAACGGTGTAGATGCCCGTGCGGTACTGGTCGCCCACATCCAGCCCCTGCCGGTTGACGGACAGGGGATCGATGATCCGGTAGAACAGCTCGAGCAGCGTACCAAGCGCAATCACGCTGTCGTCATAGGTCACGCGGACCGTCTCCGCATGCCCGGTGTCCGTGTGCTTGACCGCATCATAGCTGGGCGATTCCACAAAGCCGTTGGCAAAGCCCACCTCCGTGCGCACGACGCCCGTCAGGCTCGAGAGAAACTTCTCCGTGCCCCAGTAGCAGCCGCCGGCCAGATAGATTTCACGCTGCATGGTTGCTTCCCTCCGTTTGATTGAGTACAGAATGGGACGACGGGCGGTCCGCCTTACTCCACCGGCCCGGCCAGCGCTTTGAGCTCCTCCACGGAGCCGACCTTGTGAGAATACAGGCTCAGCGGCGCGATGAGCGTGTAGCCCAGCACGGACAGATCGTCAAAGCCCTGGTTCTGCGCGTCGCTCTCGAAGTAGGCCTGGGTCACGCAGGCGTGCAGGTCGATGTCCCCGGCGTGGAGCGCGTCGTTGGGCAGGTTGTACAGGTCGAACTCCACCAGCTCGATGGTCAGCCCCGCGCCCGCGTCGTCGAGATTCTTCTGCACGACCTTGAACTGGTCGTTGTTGCCGCCGACCACGCCGATCTTCACGACGGTCTTGCCCTCCTTCGGGGAGACGTACTCATCATAAAGCGAAACGATGCTCTCGTCAACCGTGAAATCCGCGTCGTAGTCAAAGGCGGGCAGGTTGGCGTAGTTGTACTTGAGCAGCAGGTATTCCGCGACGTTCTGCTGCTGATAGGCGGACAGGATGGCCTGCGCAAAGTCGCTGTTCAGGTCGGCGTTGCGCACGGCGAGAATGTTGCGGTAGGGGTTCTCGGAGCCCTCCTGCTGCACCTCGCGCAGGATGGCGTCGTCCTTGGGCGAAAGGCCGGAGGGAACGGCATAGGAGTTGTTGATGAAGCTGGCGGTGAAGTCGTCGAGCGTGCCCACGAGCGTCGTGCTGGTGATGGGCACCAGCTCGATGTCATAGAGGTAGCGGGTCACGTCGCTCAGCTCCGCGCTGAAGCCCGCGGCGGGATCGGCCTCCAGGAAGCCTGCGCTCTCCAGAATCTTGATCGTGCGGGCGGTGTCGATGGCGTTGTCGCCGAAGGCGATCTGGACGGACTGCGCGAGCGCGGGGCGCTCAGGGCCAGCGTGAGCACGAGGGTCAGGGCGAAAATGCGAATGGACTTCATGTGAATCTCTCCTTGTTCTGTCGAAGCATCGACGGTCGTTTGGGAAGGGGGACAGCCCCTGCGCATTCGGGCCCTCGCCCGGCCGATCCGGCTGGTCATCCGCGTCACCTCTTTTCGATGAACAGAAAAAAGCGGGAGACATCCGTCTCCCGCTGCTTCTGCCTGAAATTACATCAGCCTGTTTTGCATACAGGAAAAGGACGTGTCAGCGTGGCGCATGCAGCACATCAGCATGTTCATTTCCTGCATCATGATGCTCCTCATGCGGCTCACTCCTTCCTGTCCAGCTTTATCCTGTATTATACCCATCAAACCTATTCTGTCAATGGGTTGATTGCAGCTTTTCTCCGGTTTTTCGCGGAATGTTCGGGAAACCCCGTCCGGGCTCACTCGAACGGATACCGAACGCCCCACTGCGCGCGCAGATCATCCATGATCCGCATGATGGCCAGCGTCTCCCCGTGCGGCATCTCCGGGCACTCGACGGCCCCGGCTTCGATGGCCCGCAGGCAGGCGCGCACCTCGTACTCGTAGCCGGTGATCTGCTCCGGCAGCGGGATGACCTCCGGCTGCGCGAAGCCGTCCTGCGCGCGGAACAGCTCGATGTGCGTCGGGTTGTTCACGTTATCCACGGTCAGGTAGCCCGCCGTGCCGCTGACGACGCAGCGCCTGTCCCCGCGGCAGCTCGTGCCCGCGGAGAGCATCGCCGTGCGGCCGTCGGCATAGTGCAGCGTGATCGTCTCCTGCCGGTCCACGCCCGTGTCCATCAGCTGCACGCTGCTGTCCATGCGCGTAAAGTCGTCGCCGAACATCATGCTCGCGAAGTTCAGCGGGTAGACGCCCACATCCAGCAGCGCACCGCCCGCCAGCTCCGGACGCCGGATGCGCTCGATCTGCTCGATGGGGTAGAACAGGCTCGCGCTGAGCATCCGCGGCTCGCCGATGGCGCCGCCGTCGATGAGCCCGCGCAGGATCTCCCGGGAGGGCATGTAGCGCGTCCAGATCGCCTCGGCGACGAGCACGCCCTTCTCCCGGCCCAGCGCAATCGCCTCCTGCGCCTGCGCGGCGTTGGCGGTGAACGCCTTCTCGCACAGGACGTGCCTGCCGTGCGCGATGGCGAGCTTCATGTGTTCGAGGTGGTGGGAGTGCGGCGTGGCGATGTACACCAGCGAGACGGCGGGATCGGCGAGCATCTCCTCATAGGAGCCGTAGGCGCGGGCAAAGCCCTCCTCCCGGGCGAAGGCCTGCGCGCGGGCGAGGTCGCGCGAGGCGACGGCATACAGGGAGACTGGCTCGCCGCGATCGCGCATGCCGCGCAGCGTGGCGGCCATGGACCGGGCGATCGCGCCCGCGCCGAGGATGGCAACATGGGTCATGAGGGGCACCTCCTTGGAATGGATGATACCCTGAGTATAACAGGTTTTGCGCGCGAATTCAAGGCGGCTTGACAGCGCGGGGCGTTTCGGAGTATGATAGCGAAAGCATAACGGTCAAGGAGGACAACGACGGGTGAAGGAGACGGGCAGGCGGCTGCACATCGACGCGCTGCGGGTGCTGGCGATGATGCTGGTGCTCTACAACCACACGGGCGAGCGCGGCTTCACGCGCTATGAGACGGCGCAGGGCCCGGCGCAGGGCGCGTACCTGGCGCTGGCTGTGCTCGACACCATCGCCGTGCCGCTGTTCTTCATGATCAGCGGGGCGCTGCTGCTGGGGCGGGAGGAGCCGCTGCGCGTGTGCCTCAAAAAGCGCGTGCTGCGCTATGTGCTGGTGCTCGTCGGGGCTTCGACGGCCATCTACGTCTATATCTGCCGGACGGACCTGTCCGTGATGAACCCGACGGACTACCTGCGCGGGCTCTATGACGGCCGCATCACGACGTCCTACTGGTTCCTGTATGCCTACCTGGGCTACCTGCTGGGGCTGCCACTGCTGCGGAAGCTGGCGCGGGCGATGACGGAGCGGGACTTTCTCTACATCACGGTGCTGATGGGCGTGATGAACGCGCTTTCCGCGCTGCAATGGCTCTGCTTCGAGGGAGACTTTGTGCTGAACAGCAACCTCCTGCCCTTCACCGCGGTGCGGACGGTCTACTATCCGCTGGCGGGCTACTTCCTGGAGCACCGCCTCGCGGACCGCGTCGCGCAGAGGCGCACGCTGCTCGCGCTCTTCGGCGCGGGCGCAGTGGGCGTGGCGCTGGGATGTCTGGTGCTCACGCGGGCGTACGCGGCGTACGGCTACTGGCCGGAGACGGCGTTCGGCCTGTTCGTCTTCGCGCCCGCGCTGGCGGTCTTCGCCGGCATGAAGGCGCTGTCCGGGCATGTGCGCGTCCCGGCGCGGGCCGCCCGCGTGCTTGCGGAGGCGGGCGCCTGCACCTTCGGCATCTACCTGTTTGAGAAGGTCTTCCGGGACGTCAGCTCGCGTGTCTATTCCGCACTGGTGCCGGTCATCGGCGGGTTTGCGGCGTGCTGGGTGTGGATCGCCTGCGCGTTCCTGCTGGGGATGGCCGTCACGGCGGTGCTGCGGCGGCTGCCGGGACTGAGGAAGCTGCTCTAGCCTTGTTTTCTGATCGAAGCGGGCCATAAGCGCGAAGCGAACCCTGACGGTGGAATTTTTCCGGGCATGAATGGGCAGGACAAAACACGGCAGCCCGGCAAATGACCCGGATTCAAAAGGAAGAGAAGCACGATGAACACACTGATACTGATGGGTAGCCCGAGGCTGCACGGCAACACGGCGGAGCTGTGCAAGCCGCTGATGGAGGAGCTGCGCGCGCAGGGCGTGCAGGTGCGCTATGTGACGCTGGCGGACAGGGACATCCGCCCCTGCCGGGCCTGCTACCGCTGTCAGGACGTGGAGGGGGCATACGGCTGCGTGCAGCAGGACGGCATGGCCAACGTCGTGGAGGACATCCTCTGGGCGGACCTGATCGTGCTGGCGACGCCGATCTACTCGTGGTACTGCACGCCGCAGATGAAGGCCGTGCTCGACCGGCACTACGGCCTCAACAAGTATTACGGCAAGGCGAAGGGCTCGCTCTGGGCGGGCAAGCACGTGGCGATTCTGGCGACGCACGGCTATGAGGGCGAATACGCCTACGGCCCGTTCGAGACGGGCGTGCAGCGCCTGTGCGAGCATTCGAAGCTCGTCTACGACGGGCTGTACTCCGTGGTGGATGAGGACAACCTCGCCTCGTTCCGGACGCCGGAGGCCATCGAAGGCGCGCGGGCGTTCGCCAGACGGCTGGTGGAGGCTGTGCAAGTGGATAGAGGCGGGCTGTAAGCGTGCAAGCCGTCGCCTGCCGGCGCATTCTCCGAAGGCTTGCCTCGCTTTGAAAACAGAACACGAAAGGACAGGAAGCTGCCGGCCGGCAAGTACCGGCGGGGCTTCCTGTCCTTTTCGTTGCTTTTTTGATACTCGCAAAAAACGTGCTACTCGATAACCGACCGTCAGGTATCGCTTCGCTCCCTGACTGCGTTTTTCTAGATCGCTTCGCGATATGGGAACGTTGGGGGATTTCAGTCCGGGAAACGGAATAGTCGCGCAAGCGCTCCTTTCCGTTTCCCGGGTCCCCAGACCCCTTCCTCGCTTCGCGCTTATAGCTCGTGACTATTCGATGTCCACGGCCGCGATGCGGTAGACGGCCTCCGCGAGGCGCTCGCCCGCGCCGGGCAGGTCCGGCAGGAGCACATCCTTGAACGCGTCCTCCGGCGTCGGCGCGAGGCGCACCGGACCCGTGCGCAGGATGAGGCGCTCCACGCTCAGCACCGGGTTCATGAAGCGCATTGCCTGCGGGGGCTGGTCCCCGGCGAGGACCGTCACCTGCTGCGCCCGGCAGTCGAGCCCCAGCGTCAGGTCGAGCGGACGGCCCTCCTCAAAGCGCCCGACGGGGATCTCTCCGTTGCCGCCGCGCAGGCGGAGCATGCCGTCCGGGCAGAGCGTCAGGTGCATGGCGGTCAGGCCGCGCCGGTCGGCGGCGTCCAGCTGGAGCATGCCGTTCTGTATGCCCTGTGCCGTGAGCGTCAGGCGGATGGCCGCGCGCTCCGTCCGCGGAAAGAGGCGGACGGCCTTCGCGTAATCATAGGGCTCGCTGTCATGCAGCACGAGGCAGCCGTCCTCCAGCGCGACGCGCGCCCAGCAGGGGCTGTAGATGTGCCAGTCCTCCGGCACACGCCCCGCCATGCGTGAGAAGTCGTCGTGCACGGGGGCCGTCTCTTCCGTGCGGATTGCGCGCGGTATCCGCATGAACCAGATGTCCTCCTTGTTCATGGAGTAGACCGCGTAGGTATAGCCGTCCGGCGCGTCGTCGTTGCCGGGCATGATGCCGCGGATGTAGTTGATGCCGATGCTCTTGAGATAGCCGCCGTAGCGGATGGGCGGCACCTCGCCGCAGGCACAGCACATGTCGCGGTAGGTGTAGCCGTCCCCGGAGGTGATCGCGGCGAGCGGCCAGCGGTGCTGACCGTCGGGCGAGGGGTTGTAGAGGATGGCGAAGCGGCCGTCCCCCGTCCGGGTGATCATGCACTTGCCGCCGGAGGTGATGATGCCCGGCGCGGTCTGCGGCTCGGACCAGCTTTTGCCACCGTCCACGCTGATGGCGCTCAGCCCCATCTTGCCGATGGCGGCGGTGGCGCCGTCCGGCAGCGGACAGAAGCTCGGTGCGCGCATCTGTTTGAGCGGGAAGAATGCCTCGTCGAGCCGCTCCTCCTCCCACCACGCGCCGTTGGCCAGGGAATCGCAAAGCACGGCGCGGCAGGCTTCGACAAACGCTTTGTCCCCGCTCTCTTCAAACCAGGGATAGGGAAAGTGCGCGGCCGTCCAGCCGGCCTGCGTGTTGACGCGCAGCACGTGGATCGCCCCGAGGGAGCCGTCCTCGTGAATCCGCCGTACAACGCGCCCCATGCCGTAGCCGGAGTTGGGCAGGATGTGGATGTCCGGCGTGACGCCGTGATGGGTCATCATCAGCAGCACGCCGTTGGGCGCCGTGTAAAAGCCCATGCGGTGATGGACGATCGTGCGCGCGCCGGGGGCGAGCTGCTGCGCGCCCTTGCCGCGATAGACGCCCGGCGGCACGGCGATGTCCGGGAAGGCCAGGCGCGGCGTCTCCCAGTCAAAGCCGTTCCGGCTGCGGGTGAGCATCGCCCGCGCGCAGCCTGCGTGCTCATGGACGGGCCCGGAGAGGTACATCAGATAGAACCAGCCGCGCCAGCGGCAGAGCATCGGCGCGTGGTTGTAGGTGAAGTCCGTGCCCTGCGAAAGCTCAGGATGCTCGCGGTTGGCGCGCATCACCTGAATGTGGCATGCGCCCGCCATCAGCGGCAGCGCGCCGTCGTGGAAGCGGGTGTCCGCGGCCTGCACGCCGGTATAGGCGATCTGCTTCATGCGCGCGCCCTCCCGCTCACAGCTCGAGCTCGCCCGCCTGCGCCCAGCCCGAGGTGCGGATCCGGGCGGCATAGCGGACCAGATCGGCGGTCAGCTCGGCCGTGGCGCCGTCCCGCTGCCAGAGTAGGCGCAGCGTGCCCGGCCGGGGGATGTCCACGGTCAGGTGCGCGTCAAAGCCGAAGGCGGGGCAGGCGTTGCGCAGGCGCAGCAGCTCGAGCTGTCGGGCGACGACGTCGCTGGCCAGCGCGCGGCTTATCTGCTCTGCGGTGAGATTGGTGCGGTTGATCTCCTTGTGCCCGGCCTCGCCGCCGCGGGCGACGGCCGCCAGATCGTTTTTGCCGGCGAAGAGGTCGAGGTACCAGACCTGCGGCTTGCCCGGCATGAACATTTGAAGGGCGCGGGCCAGAATCAGCTTGCGCTCGTCCTCGCCCAGCGCGCTGAAGTAGGTGGCGTTCACCTGATAGTAGACGTTCTTCTGCCCATGCAGATTCTTGATCAGGCCGCCGCGGCTGACGATGAGGTCGATCAGCGCCTGGATGCGCGCCTCGGGGATCAGCCCTTTGAGGTCGAGCATCGGGATGCCGTCGTGGCAGCCGAGCATGCTGACCGTGCGCAGCCTCTTGTCCTGAATCTCCTGCGCCCAGGCGGCCAGCGCGCTGCCGTCGTGGTTTTCCAGCGCGTCGATGATCAGCCCGGGCAGGAAGAAGTCGTAGGTCATGTAGCCGCGGCGGGCGATGCCCTCGTAGCTGTGCTCCCCGTAGGCGGCGTGAATCTCCGGCAGCAGAGAGAGGCCCAGCGGCTTCGCCATGGCGTCGATGCGCGCCAGCACATCCCAGGTCTCCGGCTCGTTGAGGAAATTGCGCCGGCCCGGGGCCTTCGGCGCGTAGGCGAAGGCGTCCAGACGGATGATGGAAGCGCCGTAGCCGGCCAGGCGGCCGAGCGTATCGCGGTAGAAATCCCAGACGAGCGGGGATTCGAGGTTCAGGTCCATCTGGCCGAGATAGCGGCGGCTGCTGTTGAGCAGCGCGAGCACGTCCTCCCGGAAGGCGGACAGGTCGCCAAAGTCGATCTGCTCCGGCGGCGTGCCCGCCTGCATCGCGGGATTGACGCGCTCCGCGAGCGCATGCGCTTCGCCGTACTGCAGGGGCAGCGCGGCCATGAGCGCCTGCTCCTCCAGCGGCGCATAGCGCACCTCCTGATAGAACGTGTTCCAGTAGGGGACCTCGCGGCCGTCCGGCAGGCGGACCATCAGCAGCGGCAGGCCGGGCTTGCGCAGAAACATGTCCTTCATGGCGGACGGGTCGGGCTGGATATAGCCCTGCGGCGTCATCCGCCCGTGGCCCTGCCAGAAGGCGTTCCAGTCGATGAAGAAATCGCGGTAGGGCGAGGCGTCCCCGCGGCGCAGGATGTCCTGGAACTGCGGGGAGAGCACGGACAGGTGGTTGAGCACGAAGTCGAGCTTGAGGTCGAGCCCCAGCGCGCGCAGGCGGGCGAGGTCCGCCTCCGAGGCCAGGCGGCGGTTCAGGTCATAGCTGATGATGGAAAAGCCCCGGTCGAGGTCGCTGTCGAACACGCTGGGCAGGATGTAGAAGGAGCCGAAGGCGCCCTGCAGCTCCGGCCGGGCGAGCAGGTCGGCCGCAGCGCCGAGGGAGCCGCCCAGGCTGTCCGGATAGGCGTTGAGCATCGCTTTGCTGTTCATGCGTTCCTCCTCACTGCTGCGCCATCAGGCTGCGGTACTGCGCGTAGGTGAGCAGCTCGCCGGACTTGGAGAGGATCAGCTTCGCCTTGTGCGCCTGGGATTCGAGCAGGCGCTGCTCGAGCTGCAGCACCAGCGTGGTGAAGGGGCTGTCGGTCGCGCCGTCGCGGTTGCGCGCGCGGCGGTGCGCCAGCGTCTCCGCGGGCGTGCTGTTGAGCAGAATCGGGATGTCCACGCCCGCGAAGTGGTCGCTGTTGCCGTGCGTCCACTCGATGATCATCACGTCCACGCCGTGCATGTCAACCTGGTCATACCACAGCTCGGTCGGCTTGCGGCCCATGCGCTTGAGCCAGAGGGCGTGCGCGCCCTGCTTGAACTCGGCGACGATGCCGCCCAGCTCGTCGAAATCCTGCTCCTGCGAGGAGCCCAGGTACTCGCCCAGGCGCGCCGCGCCCGCCTGCTGATAGACGCTGAGCCACGGATAGCGTGCCACCGCGGCGGGATCGGCATCGCAGCCGGCCTCCTGCAGGGCGATGAGCGTTTTGGCGCGCTGCGCGTCATAGCGGCCGCTGGCGATCAGCCCGCGCAGCCCGCCGACGCGGTAGACCCGCAGGCGCTCCGCGTCGTTCTCGCGGGGGATGCGGCGGGGGTAGTTGTCGCCGGAGAGGACGTAGGTGCCGATGCCCTCCGCGCGCAGGTAATAGGCGAGAATGGAGGCGATTTCCGACTTGCCCACGCCGGAGCCGCCGCACACCGTGACGACGGCGCGCCCGAACGGATTGTCGCAGGCGGACAGCAGCGGAAGCAGCTCGGGAAAGAGGGTGTTGGCCTTGCGGACGTGCTCCTCGCCGATGACGATCCTGTCGCCCGGCATGTCCCCCTGCGGGATCGCGGCGGGCAGGGTGGGCGGCGTCCATGGGCGAGCGGTCCCTGCTGCGCGGTCTTCCTTGTTTCGATTGATTTCCATGATCATTCTCCGTTTCTTTGCGTGATTGCAGCGAACAAAAGGGCCTCATTCTGTCCGGCAGAATGAGGCCTGTCCTCTCAGCGCTGGCAGGGCATGGAGGGGTCGCCCTCCGCGCCCTTGCAGACTTTGGCACCCCGGACCCATTCCTCGGTGACGATGACGTGCTTGATCTGCCTGCGGCGGCCCCAGCTGTACGCCACGTGGATGTCCCCGTTGCGGGACTGCATCATGACCGGATACTCGTAGCGGCGGTTGTTGATGTCGTTCCAGGGGCCGGTGAAGCCCTCGCCGTTTTCCACGATACGGCGGTAGGGCCAGGTGACGCCGCCGTCCTCGGAGATGGCGATCGTGACGGGGCAGCGCTGATCCGGCCAGACGGTGCGGGAGGTGTCGTCGTTGAACGCCACGTCGTTGTAGACCAGGCCGATGGCGCCGCTCTGCAGGCGGATGGCTGAGATCGAGGAATTGTTGTTGCGAAGCTCCGTACGCACCGGGACACTCCAGCTGTCGCCGTCGTCGTCGGAGGTGGAAATGTAGATGCGGTCGGCGAAGCGGCTGCGCAGGATGGCCACCAGCTTGCCGGGCGCCTTCTCGATGATGTTGGCGTGCACGCGGCCGGCGCTCTGCGGCATCTCCACGCTGCGCCAGGTCTTTCCCTGGTCGTCGCTGATCTGCAGGACGGTGATGTCGCTGCCGTTGCGCGTCTCGTCCGGGAAGCAGATCCAGTTGCCGAAGATCCAGCGGCCGCTGGAGAGGATCTGGATCTTCTGGCGGCAGAAGGAACCCTCACGGTCGAACATGACCTCCGTCGGCCCCCAGGTGCGGCCGAGGTCGTGGGAGATCTTGCGGCGGATTTCCGCCGTGTACTGCAGGTTGAAGTTCGCCGGGGTATCCGGCGTGCGGGCGACCTGCGCCGTGTACATCACCCAGATGTCCCCGTTGGGGTGCTGGAAGAGGCTGGGGTTCTGCTCCGAGCGCGTGGCGTCGTCGGAGATCTTCACCGGCGCGGTCCACTGGCTCTCCCCGGCGGGCAGGCGGCTGCCGACGATGGAGATGTCGGCGTTGCCCTCGTCCGAGCCGGCGAACCAGACGCACAGCAGATCGCCGTTCTGCAGCTCCAGCAGGTCGGCGGCGTGGCAGCTGTTGTAGGGGGCGTTGGGGATGAGCGCCTCGACGGTGTCCAGCAGCGCGTGATGGTGGAGACGACCGTCGCCGCTGAGCGTGGGGATTTCGACGTATGTTCTTGCCATAATCTGCCTTCTTTCTCAGGAGCTCAGCCCTTCACGGAGCCGAGCAGGATGCCCTTCTTGAAGTACTTCTGCACGAAGGGATAGACACAGATGATCGGAAGCATCGTGATGAAGATCGCGGCGGACTTGAGGTTCTGCTGGTTGAGCGTGACGTCGCCGACGACGACGTTGCGGAAGGTCGTGCCGGAGGCGCCGTCGGTGATGACGACCGACTTGAGCACCTGCTGGATGGTCTTGAGGGCGTCGGTCTTGAGGTAGATCTGCGGGATGAGGTACTGGTTCCAGATGGATACGGCGTAGAACGTGCCCACCGTCGCCAGAATCGTCGGGGAGAGCGGCAGGAACACATGCGTCATGATCTGCCAGTCGTTGGCGCCGTCGATGACGGCGGCCTCCTCCAGCTCGTCGGGGATGCCCTGCAGGAAGGTGCGCGTGATGAGCAGGAACTGCGTGTTGATCGCGCCCGGGATGATCATGACCAGCGGATTATCCACGAACTTGAGGCCGGAATAGATGATGTACTGCGGGATGATGCCGGCGTCAAACACCCAGGTGATGACGAAGACCGTCATGATCCAGTTGCGGTGGACAAAGCGCTTGCGGCTGAGCACGAACGCGGTGATGTAGGTGATCAGCAGCGCGAACAGCGTGCCGAAGAGCGTATACACGAATGAGTTGAGCAGGCCCTGGCCCACGTTGAAGCGCGGATTGTCGAAGATGTACCTGAACGACTCGAGCTGGAAGCCCTTGGGCAGGAAGGTTACCTGGCCGCGGGAGAGCGGAACGCCGTCCGAGCAGGCGACGAAGAACACATACAGCAGCGGATAGACGCAGATGAGCGCGACGAGCACGAGCACGGTCGAGTTGATGACATTGAAGAGACGGCCGTCGCTGCGCAGCTTTTTGGATTTCGCCATGGATTGTTCCCCTCCCTTCTCAGAACAGCCGGGAATCGGCAAACTTGTCCGCGATCCTGTTCACGCCGTTGACCAGGATGAACGCGATGACCGACTTGAGCACGTTGACGGCGGTGCCGTAGCTGTAATCCGGGAAGCCGGAGGACTCGAAGGCGATGCGGTACACGTAGGTCTGGATGACGTCGGCGGTGGAATAGGTGCTGGGGTTGTACATGAGCAGGATGCGGTCGAGGTTGACGGAGAATATATTGCCCACCGAGATGATCAGCATGACGATCACGGAGGTGGAGATGGAAGGCAGCGTGATGTGCCACATCTTCGTCCAGCGGTTGGCGCCGTCCATCTCCGCGGCCTCATAGAGCGCCGGGTCGATGGAGGTCATGGCCGCGATGTAGATGATGGCCGAGTAACCGAACGTCTGCCAGATTTCCAGAATCACATAGAGCGGTCGGAACCACTGGGGGCTGGACATGAAGTTGATGGCCTTGCCGCCCAGCGCGGCGATCAGATTGTTGATCAGGCCGGAGGAGGGGGAAACGAGCGTGTTGAGGATGGAGACCATGACGGCCGCGGAGATGAAATACGGCAGGAAGCTCATGGTCTGGATGAAGCTGTGGAGCCTGCGGTGTTTGACCTCGTTGAGGAACAGGGAGAAGATGATCGGCACGGGGAAGACGACCACGACGGAGAGCACCGCCAGAATTACGGTGTTCTTGATCAGCGTCGGGATGTAGGGATCGCGGAAGATCCGGGCGAAGTTCTCAAGGCCCACCCACTGGCTGCCGAAGATGCCGCGGGAGGCTCTGAACTTCTGGAACGAAATGACCATGGCGCCCACCGGCCCGATTTTGAACAGGATCAGCATCAGAAGGCCGGGGATGATCAGCAGATAGAGGATTCTGTTCTTGTAGAGATCCTCACGGACGCGCTGCCAGAGGCTCTTCTTCTTTCTGATGACGGCGGGAGTCGCTTCGCGCTTCGTCACGGGGGCTGCACTTCCTCTCTAAGCGTAGGCTGAAAATGAAGGGAAATCCGGGAAAAGGGCTGCCTCCCGGGCGGGGAGGCAGCCCAGACCAAGAAGGGGGATTACTCGCCGTACATCGCGCGGAAGGCGTCGAGCTGGATCTCCTCGATGCGGGACAGGCCCATCGCATCCATGCGATCCTGGAAGGCCTTCCAGTTCTCGGCAGTCAGCTCGGTGTTGCCCACGATGAAGTCGGTCATGCCGGCAATCTCGGCGTCATAGACAGCCGCCACAAGGTTGGACAGCTCCATGGACTGCTCGTCATCCAGCTTGAGCACGTAGGACATGCGCAGGTTCTCGTCGGTGAACACGCGGCCGGCCGCCTCGGCAATCAGCTCGGCGTTCCACTTGAAGAAGGCCTCGTTGTCCACCGGCTTGCAGACGGTGAAGCGGTCGCTCAGGAAGCTCCAGCGCTTCTCGCCGGCCGGGGTGGATTCCTCGGTGTTGTAATCGACGATGAATTCCTTCTCGCCGTCCACCACCGCGAAGCTCTCGCCCTCGACGCCGTAGTTGGCCAGGACGATGCCCTCCTCGGAGTAGAAGTAGTCGATGAAGGTCAGGATGGCCTTGATGGTCGCCTCGTCGCACTTGGCGCTCACGGCGGTCACACACTCGTCGTTGTACTTGAGGGAGGTCGGCGCCGGCAGCGTGCTGCCGTCCGCGGCCTTGAAGTAGTTCAGGACGCCCATCTTGAAGTTCGGGTCATTGTCGGGACCGCCGTTGACCATGAACCACTGCGCGCGGTTGTAGTAGTCGAAGAACACGGAGCCGTTGCCGTTGAGCATCGCGGCCTCCCAGTCGGCCTCGCCGAAGGTGCCCGCAACCCACTCCGGATTGATGAGGCCCTCGTCGTACCAGGTCTTCATGGTCTCGATCATGGTGTAGGCGTTCTCGTTCCTGATGTCGAAGGAGCCGTCCTTGTAGTGGCCGTTGACATAGATGCCGTGGCTCTCCGTGGAGGAGACGTTGGACAGGCAGCCGAACCAGGACGCAAAGCGGATCGCGGCGTCACGGCCGGTGAGCGGGTAGTAGTTCTTGTTGTCCTTGCCGTAGAAGGCCTTCAGGGTGCGCAGCGCCTCGGTGAAGTCCTCGACGGTGACGATGCTCTCCGGATCGATGCCGGCGGCCTCAAAGTGGTCCACGCGGTAGCCGATCAGATCGGCGAAGATCGGGGTCTCCTTGCACAGGCCGTAGATGGCGCCGTTCTTGTCGGTCACCAGGGCCTTGTAGTCCGGGTTCGCGTCGATGTAGGCCTGCAGGTTCGGCGCGTACTGGGCGATGTAGGGCGCCAGGTCGACGAACACGCCGTCCGGGCCGTACACGTTGGTCTGGGAGAGCTTGGTCATCACCACATCCGGCAGCGTGTTGCTCAGGATGCGCTGGTCGACCTCGGAATAGACATCGGCGAACTCGTCCGGGCCCATGATGTAGTCGACGTGGATGCCGGTGCGCTCCTCGGCGACGTCATACCACTTGAGCTCCTTGATCCACTCGACGTAGGTGCTGCGCATGAACATCGTGTAGCTGTTCTCATCCGCGAACGCCACAGCCGTCATGCCCATCGCGCAGACCATGACGCAGATGGCCAGCAGCAGGGAAACCAGGTGATTGAGTTTCATGTTTCGTTCCTCCGTTCAAAAATTTTTATACTTCAGCGCCGTGACCACTCTCGTGCCGCACGGGGCTGATCGCATACAGGGGAAAATGGAGTATGAGAATATGACATATTATCCGGACTCTTCCAGTACCGATGTCATTTTGCGCGCAGGAAATACAGGTGACAAATATTGCCAGTTTTTTGATTTAATTCTTGTGTCGATTCGCTTAATGTGATAAAATCATAGCATCGGATCAGCGGTTTTGTCTAGGTGAATCCCGCCAACTTTATATGACAAAACCTTCAGAATCGGCGGGAAACGGAGGAACGCGGCGATGCAGGACATTCAGGACGTCTATGACGAGCGGGGACGGGAAATCCGTTCGCACGGCTCCGCCCTTTTTCCGGCGGCCCAGTACAGCGCCAACCTGAGCGAGCGGAGCATCGCGTGGCACTGGCATGACGAATTCGAGGTCGGCTATGTGACGCAGGGGTGCGTCCACCTGGATGTGGGCAGCCAGCATGTGGAGCTGCGCGCGGGGGAGGGCTTTTTCATCAACCTCGGCGTGCTGCATGCCTTCAGCGCGGTGCCGGGCTCCCCGGGGCGTCAGAACTCGATCGTCTTCGGCTCCTCGCTGATCGAAGGGCGCACGGACAGCGTGTTCTGGCAGCGGTATATCAAGCCCGTCGCGGCGGCGGGCAGTATGCCGGCGATGTTCTTCGGCCTGCAGGAGGCGTGGCACGCGGAGGCGGTCAGGGCGCTGGACGGCGCGTGGTGCGCGCTGCGGGAGCAGGCGCCGGAGTACGAGCTGACGGTGCGCTATCTGCTCTCGCACTTCCTGTATCTGCTGACGGAGCACCTGCCGGAGGAGACGGAGGACAACTCCGGGCGCGCCATGCGGGAGAACGAGCGCATCAAGCTGATGCTCCGCTACATTCAGGAGCACTTTGCGGAGCCGATGACCACGGAGGACATCGCCCGCAGCGCGATGATCAGCGCGAGCGAATGCCTGCGCTGCTTTCACAGCGCGATCGGGACCACGCCGATCCAGTACAGCAAGCAGTACCGCATCATCAAGGCGAGCCACCTGCTGCAGACGACGGATCTCAAGATCACGGAGATCGGCGAGCAGTGCGGCTTTCACGACATGAGCTACTTCGCGAAGACCTTCCGTGAGATTCAGGGCTGCTCGCCGGGGGAGTACCGCCGGCAGATTCACGCGTAGGGCGGCGCCGCGAGAGGGACGGAATTGCAGGAGAATATGGCAACGCGGGGCCGGGGAGCCTAGCTCCCCGGCCCCGCGTCATGCCGCTTCACACTTTGCGGACCGCACCTGTCTCAATCGCAGGCTGTGTTTTCCGCCTTCCCGGGCTCAAGCACGTCATCCTCGCTTGATCTGGGCATGGCGTCAGGGCTGTCCGCGCATGCCGGCAGCTCGAACCAGAAGATGCAGCCGGTTTCGCCCGCGTCCTGCACATTCTGTGCGCCGAAGCGTGCCCCGCATGCGGTCAGCAGCTCGCCGGTGATGGCCAGACCGAGCCCTGTGCCGCCCCGTCCGCCGTGCTCGCGGGCGGTGAAGTAGCGCTTCCGGATGTGCGGCAGCTCCTGCGGCGGGATGCCCGCCGCCGCGCCGACCGCGCCCAGCGGTGCGCTCATATAGAGCACGGCGTCTACGCGCTGAGCGCCGTGCCGCAGACAAAGGACGCGCCGTCCTCCGCCTTGTAGCCGACTGTGCCGTTTTCACTGGCCTGCAGCTGCGCGAGAAAGTCCGCGTAGCCCGTGGGCAGGCTGTGCTGCGCGCCGGCCTGCCAGCTCAGCGCTTCGCCGGCGCGGTAGGAATTGTCCCCGCTGCCCGTGGATGCGTCGTGCGCCCGCGTGTAGAGCGCGCTGTGCTCGTCCGCGCTGGCGAGGATTTCCCCGTCCCGGTCCGTGATCAGGACGAGCAGCGAGTTCTCCGTGCGCTTTCCCTGATGGCCTGCGCAAAGGCATCGGCGGGCAGGACGCTGAGCGCATCCGCTGCGCGCCGGACGCGGCAGATGAGCATCGCGTCATAGGCGCTGCCGAGCAGCACGGTCTGCAGCAGCCAGAGGACGGCGGGGATCACCGCAGCAAAGCCGAGGAACCAGCGCCGCAGCTTGCCGCCAAAGGTGTCAGCTGTTCGCGTCAAAACGGTATCCC
>CAMENN010000049.1 GCA_945928315.1 uncultured Clostridia bacterium | reverse complement strand
TCTTCATGCCCTTCAGGGAGTTGATGTCGGTCACCTCGTTCTTGAAGAAGAAGTGGCGGAAGCCCTCCTCACCATACATGAGGCCGCGCAGCGGGAGGCCCAGCTCCTGCGGCTCAGCAAGGAACTCCTGCGCCAGCTCGCTGCCGGCGAAGTTCCAGAAGTGCTCGCGGGAAGCAAAGGTGTACGGGATGGAGAGCAGGGTCGCCTTGCCGCAGCCGTAGCTGGTCAGAGCGAACGCAGAGATGCGGGAGATGTCGACGGTGTCGCCGCCACCCAGGATGCCGTCCAGGATCTGCGCCTCGGAGCCGAGCACGCCGGAAGCCTGCACGTCGATGATGACTTCGCCGCCGGAGAGCTCTTCAACCTTGGACTTGAAGTCGGTCGCGATCTTGCCGACGATGGTATCGAGCGGGTTGACCTCAGCATAGGTCAGGGTGATGGGATCAGCCATGGCCGCGGTAGCGCAGAGCACCAGAGCCAGAGCCAGCACGAGAGTGACGAGCTTCTTCATACAGAATGCCTCCTGATTTTTTTTCGTCAGAAGAATACAAAACCCTCCCGACGTTCTTTACTGCAATAATAACACAGCGAAGACACTTTGTCCAGTAATTTTCTAAAGTTTCTTTCATTCTAGCATATCACTTAACGGAATCTTAACGGCCACGCGCGGATTTCTTGCCTGACTATGCACAAAAAACGCTTGCATTCTTCGCCGGAGTGTGACAGAATAGAAAAGCAATCGCACCGTTTTATGATTTTCCGGCTTTTTGCCGGTCTGGAGGGATGCTCATGAACCGCAACACAGTGACCACACACGTCTGTATGGACGCAAAAACCTTCCGCCGCTTTGGCCTTTTCGACACCTTTGCGCTGCGCAGGCGCTGGATCTCCCCCGCCGTCTTCTCCGCCATCTTCATCGTCTTCGCCGTGATCTGCTTCTGCCTGCGCGACAAGGCGCAGTCCGCGCTGCTGGGCGGCGTGCTGCTGGCGGTGGGCCTGATCCTGCCCGCGTGCTACTTCCTGAGCTTCTATCTTCAGATGAACGATCAGGTCAAGCGGCTGGGCATCAAAAAGCCGAAGCCGGTCTACACGCTGGTGATGAACCGCAGTGAGATTCACATCACCAATGATATGAAGGAGGAAGCGGAGGTCGTGCTGCCCTGGGCGAACGTGATGGGCGTCTGGCGCGACAGGCGGGCGACCTACCTCTATGCCAATGCGGCGCGCGCGTTCATCCTGCCGGACGGCCAGAGCGACTGCTCCCCCGCCGAGCTGTGGGACTTCGCCGCGCAGTGCCTGCCGGATGAGAAGCTCCACGGCAAGCGGCCATAATTCAGAAACCCCGCACCCGGCAGGAACAGACTGCCGGGTGCTTTTTGTTATGTAAATCTTTCCGCAAAGCATCGGCCTCGGGCACAAAGCAGCGGGATTTACAGCACTTTGTCGGTGATGCAGCCGGCATCATGCCGGTTTTGGGTTTCAGGAAGGCGTCCTGTCTGTCATAGTGCTTTTATCCTGCTCTCAAATAAACCAAGCTGTTGGAATGCCGACCGTCAGGGTTCGCTTCGCTCCCTGACTGCTTTTTCTTTGATCGCTTCGCGATGGGGAACGTTAGGGCTGCCGCCCCAAAACCCGCCTGAGGGATTCATCCCTCAGACTCCCTTCTTCGCTTCGCGCCCTTAGCCCGTTTCTTTCAGAAAAACAGATCAATCCTCGTAGAAGATCGGATTCGTCCAGGCCCTTCTCCCCTGCGCGTCCATGACGACCGCACGGACGTAGTTCTTGCCCGGGCGCAGCCTGACGCTGTGGCGCGTCACGCTCTCCCCCGCCGGCGCAACGGCCATCGGATACGGCGCGCGCAGGTGGCGGAACTGGATCTGCGCCACCGGCGAGCACTCCACCGTCGCCACGCCGTCCTCCACACGGAAATCGTAGATCTCCGGGCCGCAGGAGGAATAGAACGCGCCCTCCCGCAGCGCCGCAAGAATCGCGCTGACGCTGTTCTCGCTGCGCACCATGACCCAACCGTTGCCGTGATGCGTCATCGCGTGTCCGTCGTCCGTCGCCGCGCCGTAGATGCGCTGGCCCTGCGCGAGCAGCTCGTCCCAGTAGGCCGCGTTCGTGTCGAGGCCGTTCTCGATCGCGCAGCCGCTGTTCCAGATCTCCATGGCAAAATTGCCGCGCAGCGTCTCAAACTCACGCGGCGTCACGCCGCTCCACTCCGGGTGGCAGTACATCGTCATGTTGCCGTTCGCGTGCAGCATGTCGATCATCTCCTGGCACTCCGCCGCCGTGCTGATGCGCGCCGTCCCGAAGCGCTGGTCCTGCGCAAAGCCGTTGCCCTCGCCCTGCTCCGGGCCGATGGAGACGATGTGATGGCAGTGCACGCTGGTGCCGGGCAGGCTGCGGTCCATCTCCATGCCGGGAATGACGGTGATGCCCGTATCCGGCGCGAAGTTCCTGTAATTGTAGATTCTGTGATCGGTGAGCGCCACAAAATCGAAGTGCTTGCTTGCGTAGGCGCGCAGGACCTCCTCCGGCGTGCCGTCGCCGTCGGAACGGGTGGTATGGCTGTGCAGCGCGCCGCGGAGCATGCGCTCCGGGCCGTCAAAGGCCGCCTGACGAATCATGATGCTCTCTTCCTTTCAAAAGGGGCCGCCGCTTTCCCGCAGCAGCCCCGTGTTGGCGTTACTTGAGGTAGATGTGGCGCGGCAAGCCGTCGATGAACACCGGCGTCAGCTCCGCCTGGATCAGCGGACGGGCGTAGGCGAGGAACTCCGGCTTCATGCCGGTGCGGTAGTCGTTGATCCAGTCGAGCGGCACCTTCTTTTCAAAGTTGGCGACCTTGTGGATGTCCAGCAGTTCGGTCGTGCTCTGATAGGGGTCATTGGAGATGCGCTTGATGCCGACCATCACGCCGGTCTGGCCCTCGAAGGCGGCCTTCGCGGCGGCGCCGCCAACCTGATACGCCTCGGTGATGTCCGTGCGGCTTGTCATGTGCGCGGCGCAGCGCTGGAGCGTGGAGAGCTCGATGGAGCGGGTCTTCGTGTCCATGCTGCGGGCGACGAGGTTGGACAGGTAACGCGCCGTGCCGGTCAGGCTCTTGTGGCCGAAGGCATCGACGGAGTGCACATCGTCCGCCAGCTCGCAGACGTAGCGGCCGTCGGCCAGCTTGACGCCCTCGGAGACGGCGACGACGATGGAGGCGCGCTCCTTCTGCATCGTCTCGATCTTGGTGAGGAACTTGTTCGGGTCGAAGGAGATCTCCGGCAGGCAGATCAGATCGACGCCCTCGCAGTCCTCGCCCTGGGCGAGCGCGGCGGCGGCGGTCAGCCAGCCGGCATTGCGGCCCATGATTTCCACGATGGTGACGTACTTGTTGCCGTAAACCGTCGCGTCGCGGATGAGCTCCTTCATGACCACGCCGATGTACTTGGCCGCGGAGCCGTAGCCCGGGGTATGGTCGGTGCCCATCAGGTCATTGTCGATGGTCTTGGGCACACCGACAAAGCGGATGTCGCTGCCAATCTGCTTCGCGTAGTCGGACAGCTTGCAGATGGTGTCCATGCTGTCGTTGCCGCCGATGTAGAAGAAATAGCCGATGTCCATCTGATTGAGGATGGCGAACAGGCTCTCATACACCTCGGGATGCTCCATGGCGCTCGGGAGCTTGTAGCGGCAGCTGCCCAGATAGGAGGACGGACTGCGCTTGAGCAGCTCGATTTCCAGGGTGGAGCCCAGCGTGGCGCCCAGATCGACGACACGGCCCTTGAGCAGGCCCTCGACGCCGTGGAGCATGCCGTAGATATGCTCCGCACCGCGCATCTGGCAGGCCTGAAGAACGCCCGCGAGGCTCGAGTTGATGACAGAAGTCGGTCCGCCGCTCTGACCGACGATGGCGTTGCGTCCCATAGCAAAAACCTCCGTTTGTGGATAGGATACACTCATTATAGCATATTGGCTCAGTTTTTCAAGAAGATTTTGTCCTTCTCCGGAAATTGATGCAAAATAGTGGGTTTTTCAAGCACTTTCTGTCAATTCGTCTGACCATTTCCGACAAAACCGCCTGTGCCTGCGCGCACAGAAAACGGGCGGACCCGAGAGGGCCCGCCCACCAAGTGTCTGGCTGAGGAAATCAGTCGATGTAGGTGACGGTGACGTTGTTGTCCACCGCCGGAGCCTCCAGCGCATCGGAGACGACGACCTCACCGGTGCGGATCGCCTCGACCAGCTTGTTGTACTCGTCGATGGTGAAGCTTTTGAAGCCCCAGGACTCCTCGCCGGTCGGCAGGCCGACGTAGTCGCCCGTCTCCAGCTTCTTCGTCTCGATCTTGCCGCCGAGTTCCGCCCACTCGCCCTTGAAGAACTTGTCGAGCGCGTTCTCGGTCGCAGCCTGCAGGCCCTTCATCGCGGAGGTCACGAACGGATTGTATCCGTCGGTCTCCATCGCATTCTTGGCCTCCTTGCAGTAGTACTGATCGACGTCCACGCCGATGACGTACGCCTTGTGCGCCAGCGCAGCCTCCACCGCGGAGGTGTAGATGCCGCCGCCGCAGGCGAACACGATCTCGGTGCCGGTGGAGTACCAGCCCTCCATCTTCGCGGTGATGTTGGCATCGCCGTAGAACTGGCCACCGTAGGTGTACTTGATCTCGATCGGGGTGCCCAGCTCAACCGCCGCAGCGTTCGCGCCCTGCACGAAGCCGAAGCCGTAGCGCTGCACGGCCGGAACCGCCATACCGCCCAGGAAGCCCAGCTTGGTGTAGCCGTCCTTGACCGCCGCATAGCCGGCCAGATAGCCTGCCTGCTCCTCTCCGAAGACGACGCAGTAGAGGTTCTCCAGCGCTTCGGTGTTCAGGTCGCCCGCGGAAACGTCAACCGCGACGAACTTGGTCTCCGGATACAGCTCCTGCGCCTCCGCCATCGCAGAGCCGAACAGGAAGCCCGGAACGACGATGATCTGCGCGCCGTCGCTCACAGCCTGGTCGATGGACGCCATGCGCTCATCGTTGCTGTCCGCGGCAGGCTGATAGTACTGATAGGAGAGGTTGTTCGCCGTAGCGTACGCCTCAACGCCCTGCCAGCAGGCCTGGTTGAAGGACTGATCGTCGATGGTGCCCACATCGGTGACCAGCGCGATGTCCGCCGCCATCGCGGGGACCGCGGCCAGCACGAGCACAGCGGCCAGCGCCAGCAGCATGGAAAGAAGCTTCTTCATAAGACATTCCTCCTCGATATTCCGCGCCTCACCGGCGCGCTTGCATCCTTATTATAGCATCGACCGTATGCTTTTGCAAACATTACTTTTCACAATTCCGTCATTCCTGATCCATGCCCGCAAAGCCCTCGCCCAGCGCCTCGTGGACGTCGCAGACGGTGACAAACGCATTGGGGTCCGCCTCGGCGATAGCCTTCTTGAGCCGCGCCGCCTCTGTGCGCGCCACGACGCACAGCAGCGTGCCCATCTCCTCGCCGGAGTAGGTACCGTAGGCCTTGAGCCGCGTGCAGCCGCGGTCGAGGTCATGATGAATCCTGCGCACGATCTCGTCCGGCTCGCGAGTGATGATGAGGAACTGCATCGCCGTGTTGAATCCCTTGATGACCACGTCCATCGCCTTGGAGGAGACAAACAACGCGATGAGCGCCCACAGGCCCGCCTGCACGCCGAAGACCAGCGCGGCGATGACCACCACGGTCGCGTCGATCATGAACAGGATCGTTGCGATGGACATGAAGCCGAAGACCCGGTGGAGCATTTTGGCGAGCATGTCGGTGCCGCCCGTCGTCGCGCCCGCGCGCACGACGAGCCCGAGCCCCACGCCCAGCAGCACGCCGCCGAACACGGTGGAGAGCAGCACGTCCCCCGCGGGATCCAGCGGCGGCAGCAGATCGATGAACAGCGAGAGCAGCATCATGGCGATGAACGAGCGCACGGCGAAGCGCCAGCCCACCTGCCGCCAGCCCATCAGAAACAGCGGCACGTTGATGAGGAAGCTGAGCAGGCCGACGCTCAGCCCCGTCAGGCTGGAGATGACCGTCGCGATGCCCGTGACGCCGCCGGGGGCCACATCGTACGGCAGAAAGAACCAGCTGAAGGAAACCGCCGTCACCAGCGCGCCGATGACCGCCAGCAGATAGTCGCGCACGAGCTGGCGCCCCTCGTGCCTCCAGTCAATGTTCCTGAGTTTTTCCATATTTCCTCCTGTTTTCCTCATGACGGCGTCCCATCCAGCATGTCCGGCGGGAGCGCATGTTCATACTGACAAAACTTGAAGGGGCCGAAGCCCCTTCTACATCAATCCCAAAGCCGCGCGCAGCGCCGCATCCACCCGGCGAAGCGCCAGGCCGTCGATCTGACCGGCGCGCTCGCGAAGGCGCCGCTTCTCCAGCGTGCGCAGCTGCTCGCACAGCACGATGGAATCGCTGCGCAGCCCGCTGTCGTGCGCGCTGACCCAGACGTGCGTCGGCAAGTCGCTCTTGCCCGTGCGCGAGGTCATCGCCGCGCAAATGACCGTCGGGGAAAAGTGGTTCCCCCGGTTGTTCTGCACGATGACCACGGGCCGCACGCCGCCCTGCTCGCTGCCCACGACGGGATCGAGGTCCGCAATGAAGATATCGCCGCGTCGTATCTCCATGATCTCACAACCTTTTCAAGGATCATGGAGCGCCGCCCTGACAGGATCATTCTATGCGCAGATGGGCCATCACGTCCGCCGCCGTCACCGCCCGCGCGCCCAGCGCCGCCTGCGCCGCCTCACCCGCCAGGCCGTGATACAGCGCGCCCGCGCGCGCCGCGTCCATCGGCGGCAAGCCCTGCGCGAGCAGCCCTGCGATCACACCGGTGAGCACATCGCCGCTGCCGCCCGTCGCCATGCCGTCGCAGCCGCTCACGTCGAGCGCCACGTCCTCGCCCATGGCGATAACCGTCGTCGCGCCCTTGAGCAGCACACACGCGCCTAGATCGGACGCCAGCTGCTGCGCGTATTCCACCGGCGCCTCGAGGATCTCCCCGACCGTGACGCCGCAAAGCCGCGCCATCTCGCCCGGATGCGGCGTGAGCACCGTGTTGCGCCCGACTCCGCCGCCGTTGAGCGCGAGCAGATTCAGCGCGTCCGCATCGATGACCTTCGGCGTATCGCCCTGCATGAGCGGCGCGATCGCCGCAAACGTGCTCCCGCTCTGCCCCAGCCCCGGGCCGATGGCCAGCGCGCGCTTGCCGTGGAGCAGCTGCTCGAGCAGCGGCGCGGCGTCCTCGCCGATCACCCGGCCCTCGCTCACCACGCGCGCCGTCGCACAGGGCGCGGTGCTTTGCAGCACCGGCAGCACCGGCCGCGCACACGCACAGCTCACCAGCCCCGCGCCGGAGCGCAGCGCCGCGTTCGCGCACAGGCACGCCGCGCCGGCCATGCCTTCGCTGCCCGCGACGACCAGCACATGCCCGAACGTCCCCTTGTTGGCATCGAACGGGCGGACCGGCAGCATCGCGCGGGCGTCCGCCTCCTGCGTGACCTCGTAGCCCTGCGCGCCGTCCCAGTCCGGCAGGATGCCGATGTCCTCGATGACCAGCCGCCCCGTGCAGGCGCGGCCCGGCAGCAGCATGTGCCCGTGCTTGGCGCGGTGGAACGTCACCGTGACGCTTGCGCGCACGGCCTCGCCCAGCACCTGCCCCGTCGCGCCGTCCACGCCCGAGGGGATGTCCACCGACACGACGGGCAGCCCGCTCGCGTTGATGCAGCGCACGGCGTCGAGCGCCACGCCCTCCGGCGCACGGCTCAGGCCCGTGCCGTAGAGCGCATCGACGATCGCCGCGCAGTCCCGGGGCAGCACGCACTCCTCGTAGAGCACGTTGAGCGTCGCCCCGCACGCGTTGAGCAGACGGGCGTTCATGCCCGCGTCGTTCTTCATCTGCGAGGGGTTCTTGAGCAGCCACACGGTCGCGCGCCCGCCCTGCTGCATCCAGAGCCGGGCCGCCGCGCAGCCGTCGCCGCCGTTGTTGCCCCCGCCGCAGACGAACAGCACCCGCGCATCCGCCGGCACCAGCTTCGCCAGCTCGCGCACGACCGCCTGCGCCGCGTGCTCCATCAGCAGCATCGAGGGATAGCCCGTCCCGATGAGAAACGCGCTCTCCATCTCCCGCATGTCCTGCGGAGAAATCGTCCTGATCATGGCCTCCCGCCTCCTGCCTCAATCACCGCGAACGCGATCGCCATGTCCCCTTCGTGTGAGAGGGACAGCAGCACGCGCCCGCCGCCCAGCGCCAAAAGCCGCTCCTGCGCCGCGCCGTGGAGCCGCACGCCGGGCGCGCCCAGCGCGTCGTGCGTCACCTCGATCTGGTCAAAGCACACGCCGCCGGACATGCCCGTGCCCAGCGCTTTCGCGACAGCCTCCTTCGCCGCGAACATCGCCGCCGCACTCTGCGCGCGCCCGCGGCCCTTCTGTTCAAGCGCGGCGCGCTCCTGCTCCGTATAGACCCTGTCCATGAAGCCCGCCCGGGCGATGGCGCGCTCCATCCGGGAGACGGCGCACAGATCGACGCCGATGCCGGTCAGCGGCCCGCCCGCCTCACGCATAGCCCATCAGCCCGCGCACGGACACATCCGCCGCCAGCACCTCGCGGCGCTGTCCCTCCTCGTCCTCGACGATCAGCGAGCCGCTGTCCGTCACCTCCAGCGCCGTGCCGGTGAAGCTGCCCGCGGGCGCGATGACCTGCACGCGCTGCCCGAGCGTCGCCGAGCGCGCGCGATAGGCGTCCATGAGCGCGCCCTGTGCCGCCAGCGCCTCCGTCCGCTCAAACGCCTCCAGAAACGCGCGCACCAGCGCCGCACGGCAGACGCGCTGCCCGCTCAGCAGGTCGAGCGAGGAGGCCGTCTGTGCGATTTCCGGGGCGAACTGCGTCTGATGGACGTTGATGCCGATGCCCGCGACGACGTCGTGCACCTCCTGCTCGTCGGCGTTCATCTCCAGCAGCATGCCGCAGACCTTGCGCCCGCCGCAGACGATGTCATTGGGCCACTTGATGCGCGCGTCCAGCCCCGTCGTCTGCGCGATCGACAGGGCAACAGCGAGCGCCGTCTGCATTGACAGGCGCGCCACCTCGGAGGGATGGCTCTGCGGCCGCAGGATCAGCGACATGAACACGCCCTCGCCCGCCGGGGAGATCCAGCCGCGCCCGCGGCGCCCCCGGCCGGCGGTCTGCTCATCCGCAATGACGAGCGTTCCATGCGGCGCGCCTTCCGCGGCGAGCTGGCGCGCGCGCCGGTTCGTGGAATCGACCGAGGGCAGATAGACGATCTGACGGCCCGCCCAGCGCGTCTGCAGCCCCCTGGCGATCACCGGCGCCATCAGGCTGTCCGGGCAGGAGAGCAGCCGGTAGCCCTGCTTCCCCTGCGACTCGATGACGAAGCCCAGCGCGCGCAGCTGCTCGATCTGCTTCCATACCGCCGCGCGCGTGATGCCCAGCTCCGCGCTGATGGCCTGGCCCGACACCGTCTCTCCCGCCAAAAGCCGCTCCAAAATGCGCTCCATGACGCACGCACCTCCCGTTTAACCTCTCTATTGTAGCAAAAATGCGCCTGCGTTTCAAGGCATTCGGGCCCGGCTTGCCAAATTCCTCCTGATCCTATATAATAGGGTGGGTTTGCGCGCATGGCCTCATGCGCCGGCCGGCACAATAACGTCATGCGGCCCGCGGGCCGAAAACGATTCGAGGAGTATCCATGCTGAAATCTCAAGCCATTGTCCCCGCGCTCAAGCAGAACATCGCCCGCGCCGTCGTGGGCAAGGACGACGCGGTGGAGCTTCTGCTCACCGCGCTGCTGTGCGAGGGCCATATTCTCATCGAGGATGTGCCCGGCGTGGGCAAGACGACGCTGTGCAGCGCGCTCGCGCGCTCGCTGTCCTGCTCCTTCAAGCGCATCCAGTTCACCCCGGACATCACCCCGTCGGACATCACGGGCTTCACCATGCCCAGCCTGCAAAGCGGCGAGCTGCAGTACCGCCCGGGCGCGATCATGAGCCAGATCGTGCTGGCCGACGAGATCAACCGCACCTCCCCCAAGACGCAGAGCGCGCTGCTGGAGGTCATGGAGGAGCATCAGGTCACCGTGGACGGCGTCACCTATCCGCTGCCGAGGCCCTTTATGGTGCTCGCCACGCAGAACCCCGTCGATTTTGTCGGCACCTATCCGCTGCCCGAGGCGCAGATGGACCGCTTTTTCATGCGCATCTCCATCGGCTATCCGAGCGTGGAGGACGAGATGGACATCCTCGACCGCTACTGCGGCGCGGTGAACCCGGTCAAGACGCTTACCGCCGTCTGCTCGACGGAGGACATCCTCGCCATGCAGCAGGAGGTCAAGACGATCTACTGCGCCAGGGAGCTGCGCGCCTACGTCGCCGCCCTGTGCGCGGCCACGCGCTCCAGCGCGTATCTGTCCCTGGGCGCGAGCACCCGCGCCGCCATCGCGCTGCTGCATGCCGCGCAGGCGAGTGCGCTGCTGTGCGGCCGGGACTATGTGATCCCCGAGGACGTGCAGCGCATGGCCCCGAGCGTGCTGTGCCACCGCTTCGTGCTCTCCGCCGACGCCCGCATGCGCGGCATGACCGCCGAGCAGGTGCTCTCCGAGCTGCTGGGCAGCGTGCGCGTGCCGGTGAGGGTCCCATGACCGCACGGGGCCTGTACACGCTGCTCTTCGCCGCGCTGATGCTCATCACCGCGCTGTCCGTGGGCAGCGCGGGCGCGTTTTTGCTGGGCGTGGCGGCGCTTTGCGCGCTGGCGGTGTCGCTGGTCAGCGTGCTGTTTGCGGCCGGCACCCTGCGCCTTGCGCAGAGCGCAGACAGCGAAAAGGTGCAGCGCGGGGACGCCCTCGCCTATACGCTGCAGGCGCAGCTGTTCACGCCGCTGCCCATCGCGCCGCTCTCGCTGCACATGCGCCTGCCCAGCGGCCGGGAGAGCGAATACCTGCTCACCTCGCGCCTCTTCGGCACGACGGTGAGCGAAAACGCATTTTCCTGCCCGCATGTGGGCCTGTGCGAGGTCGGCGTGACGCGCTGCGACCTCACCGACTGCTTCGCGCTGTTCACGCTGCGCCTTCGCGTGCGTATGCCGCTTTTGAAGGTGACCGTGCTGCCGGTGCCCGCGCAGGCGGAGAAGCCGGCGTTCAGCCCGGGCGAGGGCGAGCACTCCATCACCCAGCGCGCGCTTTCCGACCACACCACGCCGGTGGACACGCGCCCCTGGCAGGACGGCGACGAGCTCAAGCGCGTGCACTGGAAGCTCTCCATGCGCCGCCAGAGCCTGATGGTGCACACCTACGAGACGCCCCAGCGCCCGGATGCGCTGCTGCTGCTCGACTGCGCCGCCCCGGGCTGCGCGCCCGCGCGCGCGGCGTTCGTCATCGACTGCCTCACAGAGGAATGCGCGGGCGCGGCGCAGGTGCTGCTCGCGGACGGGCATCCCGTGCGCATGCCGCTCTCATCCGGCACGGCACGGGAGGTCAGCGGGCAGGACGCCAAGGCGCTGACCGGCTTTCAGGAGGCGCTGGCCCAGACCGCATTTGACGCGCCCGCCGACTTCGAGCGGGTGCTGCTGCTCGCCTCCCGCCGTATGCGACGCACGGGCGCGACGCTGGCCTACACCTCCCGGCTGACACCGCGTGTAGCGGACGCGCTCATCGCGCTCTCGCGGATGGGCCCGCGCACCGCGCTCACGCTCGTCACCGACGGCGAGGTGACCGACGAACAGCAAAAGCTCCTGCATCTGCTGCAAAACAGCGGCGTCACGGCGCGCCATGTGCGCTGCCTGTGAGCCGCCTGACGAGGAGACTATGAAAAAACCGTTCTTTTCCCCGCCCCCGGACCTGCTGCTTTGCGCGCTGACGACGCTGCTGGCGGGCCTGGGATGCGTGCTGCCGCTGTGCATGGCGATGGAGCTCACGAGCTCCTGGGGGCTGATGCTCGCCGTCTGCGCAGGAGTCACGCTGGTGTTCACGCTGCTGGACTGCGTGCCCCGGCTTCGCGCGCTCGCCTATGTGCTGCTGCTCGCGGCGGTTGCCGTGCTCGCCACGCGCTACGCCGGCCGCTGGTCCTCCATCGCCAACGCGCTCATCCTGTTTCTGGGCGGGCAGCCGCTGGCGCTGGCCGCGTATTCCCGCGCCGTGACCGTGCTGCTGTGCTTGCTGCTGACCGGCATGGCGGCCTCGCTGGCCCGCAGCGGGCGCGCCTTCTTCCCGCTGGCGTTCCTGCTGATCGCGCTGCTGTTTATCGTGTCCTTCCTCGGCGCGGACGTGCCCCCGGCGGCACTCCTGCCGCTGCTGCTCGCGCTCCTGCTCTCCAGCCGGGTGCCGGGCGTGCGGCTTTCGCGGATTCTGCCGTGCGCGGCCGTCGTGCTGGCTGTCACGCTGGCCTGCTCGCCACTGTACGGGCAGCAGAGCGCCGCGCTCTCCGGCTTTGCCCGGCGCCTCCAGCGCGCCATCGGCGACTATCTGTTCTTCACCGACGCGCGCACCACGTTCTCCCTGAGCACCGCAGGCTGGCAGCCGCTCGGCGCGGAGCAGCTCGGCGGCCCCGTCTCTCCGACGGACGAGCCGGTCATGCAGGTCTACACCACCGGGCGCACGCTGCTGCGCGGCACGGTCAAGAACACCTACACCGGCAGCGCCTGGACGGACACGACCGATCAGCGCCGCTACCTGTTCATCAGCCCGCGCTTCGCCTCGCTGCGGCGCAACCTGTTCGATCTCGAGCGCCCCGACGACAGCGCCCTGCGCGACAGTCTGCTCCAGCTGGAGCCGATGATCGTCTCCATGCGCCGGGATGCGGCCAGCACGCTCTACCTCACCCAGCGCTTCACGTCGCCCGCCGGCGAGGACGTCGTCGCGTATTTCTCCCCCTCCACCGAGGTCTTCGCCACGCGCAGTCTCGCCGTCGGCACGCGCTACACGTTCACCGGCAGCCGCCTCACGGGCGCGAGCGAGGGCGTGCGCGCCGCCGTGCTCTCCTGCGTGGACGAGAGCGACCCGTACCTGACGCAGGTACAGGAGAAATACCTCGCCCTGCCGGAGAGCATCGGCGATTCCGTGTACTTCCTCGCCCAGCAGATCACCGCGCAGGAGACGAACGATTTCGACCGTGCGGCCGCGCTGTGCCAGTACCTACAGCGCCATTTTCCCTACACGCTCAATCAGGACGTCCCGCCCGAGGGCAGCGACTTCGTCACCTGGTTCCTCTTCGAGGTGCAGCAGGGTTACTGCACGTCCTTCGCCAGCGCAATGGCCGTGCTGGGCCGCGCGATCGGCCTGCCCACGCGCTATGTGGAGGGCTACGCCGCCCTGCCCGACGACGACAGCATCGCCCGTGTGACGCAGCAGAGCGCGCACGCCTGGGTGGAGGTCTACTTCAGCGGCTTCGGCTGGCTGGCATTCGATCCCACGCCGGGCACGGGCTTCGTTCCGGACGGCAGCGACGGTGAAGCGCCCGACACCCCGCCGGATGACGAGCCGGACGAGGACGACGACAGCGGTGCCCCCTCGCCCTCGCCCACGGCCACCCCGACGGCCACGCCGGAGCCGACGCCCGAGCCCTCCCCGACGCCCTCGCCCACGCCGGAGCACGACGATCCCTCCGTCACCCCGACGCCGGAGATCACCCCCGTGTCGACGCCCAGCCCCTCGCCCGTGCCGACGCCCGAGCCCGATGCGTCACAGGACGAGCCGCAGAACGAACCCTCCCCGCCCGCATGGCTCTGGGCGCTGCTGCTCCTGCTGCTGCTCATCGCCGCGGCGGCGCTCAGGCTGTGGCTGTGCGCGCCCGCGCGTTTGGCCGCAAAGCTGAGCCGCACGAACGACCAGCTGCTGATCTGGTACGCCGCGTGCGTGCAGGCGCTGACCGCGATGGGCATCGCGCCCCAGTGCGGCGAGGCTCCCGCCTCCTTCATGGAGCGCGCGCAGACCGCGCTCGGCGGCAAGCCCCCGCTGGTGGGTCTGGGCAAGGCGCTGTGCATCTCGCGCTACAGCGTGCACAACCTCGCCCGTGTGCAGGTCGGCAAGGCTGAAAAGACCTACCGCGCGCTGCTCGCTCGCACGACGCTGATGCAGAAAGCGCGGCTGTACGCCGGAAGGCTCATACATGGATTGAAGCCGTAACGGCAAACGAAAACAGGGACCTCTCCCCGAAGCCTGATCGGGAGAGGTCCCTGTTCGTATGTCCATGCTTTTCACAGCGTTGCGGATGCAGCCCTGTTCACAGCGCCAGGCACGCCACAACCGTATTCATGAGGCCATGCAGCAGCCAGCTGGGCACGACGCTTCCTCCGCACCGCTTTTCATTGAGCCAGCCGAAATACCAGCCAAGCGCGCCCGGAAGCAGCGTGAGCAGCACGGTGACCGGAATGCGGTGAGTCGCCAAGCCAAACGGGATGCCGTGCAGCGCACCGAACAAGAGTGCCTGAACGGTATTGCCCACGATAAATCCCCATCTCCTGCTGATTCTTTTGAGCAGGAAGCCCCGGAACAGAAACTCCTCGGAAAAGCCTGTGCGGATGAAGCTGTACACGATCACCGCCGGCAGGGCAGCCATGCCCATTCCGGCAAAACTGCTCCCTGCCGCCGTGATTCCATCGGAGTACGCCGCCATGAGCGCCGAGGTCAGTATGCCGTACGCCGTTACCGCGAGCACGGTTCCCAGCGCAGTGCACAGCCATCTTCCCGTGTGATGGACTTTCCTGAATCCCATCCACGGCAAGAATCCTTCACTTTTTCTGGCGGTCATCAGCCACCATAGGAAGGGAATCAGCAGAAAAAGGATCGCCTGAAGCACCGCGCCCAGCAGTTCCGAAACCACTACACCCATAGCCCCACCTTCTTCCATGATCGTACACACCTGTGCAGGTTGCATTACATCGCCCCATGCAGCAGCGTCAGCGCCCCGCGCAGCGCGCGCGCATCCATCTGCCCCGGGGCGGAGGTCTGGCCCACCGCGCCGAACGTCAGGCAGCTGCCAAACAGCTCGCCGCCCACGCGCGTGATCGCGCCCAGCGGCCCCATCGAGATCGCGATCAGCGGCGCGCAGAGCGACTCATCCGCCTCCAGCGCGGCCTGCATCAGCGTCAGCACGTCGGCGCGCGTCTTTGGCATCACCGCGATCTTGCACACGTCCGCGCCCAGCCGCTCCATGAGCGTCAGCCGCCGCACGATCTCCGTGCGCTCCGGCGTCTTTGCAAAGTCGTGGCTCGAGCCGACGAGCGACACGCCCGCGTCGTGCGCACATGCCGCAATCCGGGAAAACGCCGCCTCGCCGACGCTCAGCTCGCAGTCGAGCGCGTCGGGCAGGGCGTCCTCAAGCGCCATCAGGCCGCACAGCAGCGCCTCATAGGCGTCCGCATCCGGCAGACCCGCGCCGCCGTCGCGCGCCGTGCGCAGTGTGAAGAGCAGCGGCACATCCGGCGCGGCAGCGCGCACCGCGCGGATCATCGACGCAGCCTGCGCCGCCGTGGGCATCGCCAGGAGGCTGTCCGCGCGCAGCTCGATCACCTCTGCGCCCGCCAAAGCGGCCGCATGCGCAAATGCACCGAGCGCCCGCTCGTCCCTGCCCATCACCGGCACGCACACCGCCGGCCGCCCCGTGCCCAGCGTCAGCTGCCGCCAGCGCACCGTCTTCTTCTCCATGTCCGTCCTCCGGCTCACAGCGTGCGCCCGTTCTCCGCGATCACGCCGGCGTACCAGCGCGCGGAGTCCTTGATCGTGCGTTTCTGCGTCGCATAGTCCACGTGCACGAGGCCGAAACGCTCGCTGTATCCCTTCGACCACTCGAAATTGTCCAGCAGGGACCAGGCAAAGTAGCCGCGCACATCGACGCCATCCTCAGCCGCGCGGCGCAGCGCCAGCAGATAGCGGTGCATGTAGTCGATGCGGTTCGGGTCATGCACCTGCCCGTCGAGCGAGACGACGTCGTGGCAGCTCATGCCGTTCTCCGTGATGAGGATCGGCGTCCTGTAGCGCTCATACAGGAAGCGCGGGCCCCAGTACAGCGCCTCCGGATGGATGGACCAGCCGGCCGCCGTGCGCGGTACGCCGACGGGCTCCGGCAGATACTCGGGACGGCCGTCCGCGCCGCAGAGGCAGACGCGCCCGTTGTAGATGTTCTGCGCGTAGTAGTCAAGCGGCTGATGGATGAGCGCCATGTCGCGCTCAAAGCCGCGCGGCAGCAGATGGCCGCAGCGCATGAGCAGCTCGTCCGGATACGCGCCGAGCATCATGGGATCGCTGAAGAGCGAGACGCAGAAGTACTCGTCCGGCTCGCAGGCGAAATAGGCCGCCCGCGCCGCCTCGATGTCGCGCGGATCATCGCTGGCGGGAATCCGCGGGTCCCCGCACGGCGCGACGCCCACGCGCACGCCCGGCACCAGCTCGCGCAGCACGCGCACCGCCTCGCCGTGCGCCCGCAGCACATGGTGCACGATGGGCATCATCGTCTCGCGCGGGGTGTTCTTCATGCCGGGCGCGGAGGTGCCCATGTGATAGCCCATGCCCACGAAGCACTGCGGCTCATTGAGCGTCAGGTAATCCTTCACCCGATCGCCAAAGCACCGGGCGACAACCTTCGTGTATTCCGCGAACCACTTCGGGATGTCCGGATTCGCCCAGCCGCCGCGCAGCTGCAGCGCCTGCGGCAGATCCCAGTGATAGAGCGTCACAAACGGCCGGATGCCGTTTTCCAGCAGGCAATCGACCAGCTCGCTGTAAAATGCCAGCCCCTTCTCATCGACCTCGCCCGTGCCCTGCGGCATCACGCGCGGCCAGGAGATGGAAAACCGGTAGTTGCGGATGCCCAGCTCGCGCATGATCGCCACGTCCTCGCGGAAGCGGTGCACATGATCGCAGGCGACGCGCCCGTCATGACCGCCGTAGATGCGGCCGGGCTGGCGGCACATCACATCCCAGATGGAATCGGCGCGCTCGTCCCCCGCGCCCTCGATCTGGAAGGAAGCGGTCGCCGCGCCCCAGATAAAGTCCTCCCGAAAGCCCATATGTGCTTTCTCCCTTCGTTGTTTTTTCCCATTATACCAGCCATCGCAGCGCTTTTCAAGGCGGTCAGATGCGCCATGCCGCTTTTGCGTTGACTTTGCCGGGGCCGCCGTGCTATAATGGCTGTGCTTTCAGGCAGCTTTTGCTGACATGGTGGAATGGCAGACACCGGGGACTTAAAATCCCCTGCCGCAGGGCGTGCGGGTTCGACCCCCGCTGTCAGCACCAGACGAAAAGCCGGGTTTTTCCCGGCTTTTCCTTTTATTTCAACGTTTTTTCTTCATTTGAATTAACATATTTGATACTATTCTTATATATTATTTTTCGCATTTTATCGCCGTTTTTTCAAAGAAACTTGACACGAAATTGACACGAAAAAAGGGCCGTGTTTCCCTGCATCTGTTCAGGAAAACACGGCTCATCGTCTCATCGTATTGACACGTCACTATTCCTTCAGCTCCGGCAGTCCCGCCACGCTCGTCAGCAGGCTTAGGATACCGGAGAGCGCCGCAGCGCTGGCCACCGCCTTCCAGTTTACTTCACCCATCACGGCCGCCGTGCCGACCATCGCAATAGCCGCCTGAGAGACGGTCTTCACCGCACGCACAGCGGCGGCCTTTGCCCACTTCACCCAATATGCCTTATCCATGTGTTCTCATTTCACCGCGCGTCCTTCAGGTCGCGCACGTCGTGCTGAAGCTCCGTCACAGCGCCCTCGAGCCTGTATGTGCGCTCGACGATGCTGTTGTGCTTGCTCACCTTTTCCTCCAGCTGCGCAATGTGGTACTGCGTCAGCTTGCTGGATGCCACAACGCCGATCAGGCTTCCGAGCAGGCTGCCAACACATCCGATGATTGCAACAATGATACTGTCCAATGGTTTTTCCTCCGTAATGCCCGTGCATATTGCACACGTCAGTCCTCGAGCACACTCCACCGCCCGGCCAGCCGGATGACCGTCCCGTCCTCGCGCCGGATGGTGGTGTACGGCTCCTCGTCCGCATCCTGCGCATCGCCCGCGCTCACGTACGCCACCCGCGCCAGATACGCCGCGCTGGCATAGCCGCTCACGCTGCCCGCGCGGATATACGCCCAGCCCTCGACAGGCTCCACCAGCACATCCACCGTCGTGCCCCGCGCCAGCTCGCCGATCTTGCGCCCGCTGGCATCCGGCGCGTCGCGCACGTTGAGCGGATCGCGCATAGTGTTGACCACCGCCTGATACAGCACGTCCATAGTACCCTCCGTTTCTGCCGCCGAAGCGGCTACCTCGATGTATCTGTGCTGCGCCAGCAGGTGCCAGCTCTCGTCCAGCGGCGTTTCCACCACCTTACCCTGCACTGACGAGCTGTGAATCACCGTGCCACGCTCCGTGACGATGCTCACATGATGCACGTCACCGCCGTGCCGCTTGAAGGCCAGCTCACCGGCCCGCGCGCCGGTGATGCCCTCATGCCGCCAGATGATGTCGCGGTACTTGTCGCTGGCGATGTAGCTGGCCCACAGCGCGTTGGTGCCCGCCGTCGTGTACCATGGCACGCCGCCCGGCGCGGTGCGGATCACGCGCTTGATGAGGTTGATGCAGTCGATCTCGCTGTACGGCGTGCCGATGAGCGCGCGCGCCGCTGCAATCGCGTCCTGTGCCTTGATCATGTGTCCTCCTTCGTCAGCTAAAGTGTCCTTTAGCGCACCAGCTCCCATCCCGCCGCGTACTGATCGGGCGTGTAGACATTCGCCACAATCGTGCTGCGGTAGACGTGCTCCTGCCACCAGCCCAGCTCGTCGAGCGCGAACGCCTGCGCCACCGTGATCGTCTCCGGGATGACGCGGATGCCCTCGCGATAGGCAATATCCGTCCACAGCGACGGTGCATTGTCCGGGTTGTTTTCGGTCGTGTCCCAGAGATCGACCGTTGCCTGCTTGAGCACGCCGTTCCAGTTGATGCGTTTCCCAGACTTAATGAGGGAGCCGTCTCCTTTGAGGTGTGGGAAAAGTGCTACACTATCGCTGGCGGTCTGATCGTCAAGGCTCTCCGTGGCTTGCTCGATGATTGGGCGCAGCTTCCGCGCCTGCTCCATATAGGTCATTCACTCACCCCCATGAGGATGTCAAAGGCTGCTGCCTTTTCTTCGATTTCAGACAGGAATGCTTCCTCAATCTTCTTGTTTGTCTCTGTGTACGTTCTTCCGCTTCCCTCCGGGTCCCATGCTTCGGAGTATTTGTAACCATCACGCTCAATCATGTATCCGCTGTCCGATGCAGTCACGACGAATGACCGCCCGTTCAACACTTCCGTCCTTGTCGCAATCATGGCCATCACACCCCCACAATGTAATCCGCGTATGTTGCCCAGTTGGTAGCAGCCTTCCATTCATCCGCAAGAGCAGCAGGGACACGGATCTCGCAGTCAGCGACAATGCCCGTGAAAGCATTTGTATTTGAAAGCGCCGGGACAGCTGAAAGTGCGGTGAAATCGTAATAGGCAATTCCGTAGCAATTCTGGAACGCATTGTTTACAATACTTGTCACACTATCAGGAATTGTGATGCTCGACAGCGAGTAGCAAGCACTGAACACATAGTTTCCAATACTTGTCTCACTATCAGGAATTGTGATGCTCGACAGCGAGTAGCAACTATTGAACGCATAGTTTCCAATACTTGTCACACTATCAGGAATTATGATGCTCGACAGCGAGTAGCAAGTAGTGAACGCATAGGCTCCAATACTTGTCACACTATTAGGAATTGTGATGCTCGACAGCGAGTAGCAATTATTGAACACATAGGTTTCAATACTTGTCACACTATCAGGAATTGTGATGCTCGACAGCGAGTAGCAAATAGTGAACGCATAGGCTCCAATACTTGTCACACTATCAGGAATTGTGATGCTCGACAGCGAGTAGCAATTATAGAACGCATAATTTCCAATACGAATACCAGCGCCGATTTCTACTTTTAAGATGGATTTTTGATATACTCGGTTCCTTGAGTCGGCACCTGAGCCATATCTCAAGATATACGAATATGTATTTGTGCTATTGGTGCCATATAGCTGTGCTTCTCCGTCAACGGTTAGCTTAATCACATAGTCTCCCGGAGAGGCATAGTTGTGTATGGGTGTCCATTGAACCGTTGTCAGGCTTGTACCAGTTAATATGTCTGGCTCTGTGCCATCTCCCCAATCGACCGTCACGGTTCCGTTTGGGCAGATGCCAAGCATAGGACTTGTACGCCCATCTTCGAGGTGAATATAAATGCGCGTCGTATCGTCATCTGTGGAGTACATCGCGCCGATGTTCATCGCCCTTGTCAGGCTTTTCACGTTTTCAAGGCTGTAATTCCATCCGTCAAACACCAACCCATCATGGGTGGGACCGTCAGGAAGCGCCGTGAGAGCTTGAGCCTCTTCCAGCGTGTAGGAATAGAGAAGTGTTCCATCGTAATCGTAGAAATTAACGTCCTTGGGTGTTGTAGCAGTTATTGCGCCCCCTCCGCCAGCTTGAATTGCCTGAATAGCGCTTACAAATTCAGCCGGGAACACAAGGGTTTCGGATGTGCCGCCCTTTGTTCGGATCGCGTTGGCTACAGATACAAGGTCAGATTGGTTGACAGAATACTCGTTTGCCATATCAGAAACTCACCCCCTGCGCATTGGGCAAAGCCGCGAGAACGTCGGATACGATCTGCTCCTGATCGGCCGCAGTCCAGTAGTCCGTCCCGCGCACGGGCGTATACCCGTCTGCGCCAGCAGGGCCTTGTGCGCCAGTCGCTCCGGGCGCGCCGGTATCGCCCTTTTCTCCCTTCTCACCTTTCAGCGCGGCAAGCTGCTCGGCGGTAAAATCCGCGTAGGTAAACGGGTCGCCCGGCTCGCCTTTCTCACCCTGCGGGCCTTGGATGCCCTGCGGCCCCTGCGCTCCGGTCTCGCCCTTTTCGCCCTGCGGCCCCTGCGGACCTGTTGCTCCCGTCGCGCCCTGCGGCCCCGCCGGGCCTGTCGCTCCCGTCGCACCCTGCGGCCCCTGATCACCGGTGTCGCCCTTCGGCCCTTGAGCACCGGTCTCTCCCTTCGGCCCCTGCGGCCCCGTCTCGCCCTTATCGCCTTTTTCGCCCTTCAGCGCGGCAAGCTGCTCGGCGGTAAAATCCGCGTAGGTAAACGGGTCGCCCTTCACTCCCTGCGGCCCCGTCTCGCCCTGCGGCCCCTGCGGGCCCATCTCGCCCTTATCGCCTTTTTCGCCCTGCGGTCCCTGCGGGCCGCGCGCAAAGGCATAGGGCATCACGATGCGCTCCTCGCTCCTCATCTGCATAGCTGTCCGTTCACCTCC
>CAMENN010000048.1 GCA_945928315.1 uncultured Clostridia bacterium | reverse complement strand
CGCAGGCAGCGCTCCGGCGCGTTTTTGAGGCATTCCGTCGCCGGAAAGATGCCCGGCGCATAGGAATAATCCAGCGACTTGTCGTAGCTTTCCAGCCGCGCCATATCCCGTCCTCCCCTCCGGACGCAATCTGTCCATATTCATACATCTTGTGATTATAGCAGAAAACGGATCATTCTTCAAGCATACGCGCAGATTTCAGGCTGCAAGGCCAGAAAATGACCCCCGGCACATCGCCGGAGGTCATCCATTTACCCTCTGCTGCGCTTGCGTAGGATCAGCTCCGCCATCAGGCAGGCAAAGACCAGCATCGAAAGCGGCAGCACCACGTCCGCCTCCCTGACCGTGCCGGCCGCATCGGGCTGCGCGAGCGCCTGCATATTCTCCGAGAGCACGCCGCCTGCCGCGGCGCAGATCGCCGTGAGCGCTGCTGTGCCATCCGTCCCGACAAGGGCCTCGTACTCGGCGGACCAGCTGTGGGCAAATGCCGCCTCGCGCGCATCGAGCGCTTCACCCTGCGCATCCTGCCAGGTCAGCGCCGCCGCGTATCCGCCCGCGCCGCGCAGTTCGAGCGTTCCCGCATAGCTTCCGTCCTCCCGGCAGCGCATGAGCACGCTCTGCTGTGAGCCGTCCGGCGCGGTGACCGCCGCAAGCAGGCTCTGCGCCCCCTCCGGCCCGCCGCGCACGGTCAGCAACCCCGTGCTGCTGCCGGAGGCCAGCGTCACCTCCACATCGCTCCGGCCCGACGCGGCGGGCATCAGCGCGCCGATCATGTCGAGCACCAGCTGCTTTCCGCCGTCGCTGACCAGCCAGTTGTGCGACCAGTTGCCGCTCAGATCGCTCATGAAGCTCGCCGCGACGCCCGCGCCATACGTCCACCGGGCATAGACCGGAAAGCCGTCCGGCGTGGAGAGCGCCACCTCAGCGTCCTCCCTGGCCGTCGTCCGGATGCAGCCATAGAGCTGATCGACGGCGCTCTCGTCGCGGATCGGGAAAACGCGCGTGCCGATGACCGGCAAAAACGCGTCCGTGACCGTGTATTCCACCTGCAGGAGCACCGTGTCGGTGAACATGATCTGCGGCAGATCATAGGCGCTGTCCACGGCGTAGCACCGTCCGCCGCCGAGCGTCGCCAGGTTCTCCAACAGCTTGCGCACGTTGACCGTCCGGCCCACGGCGATTGCGGAGAGCGTGATGCCGCTCCTGTGCATCTCCTTGACAATGGATTCAAAGCCGGAGCCCGCGTCCACCGGGCTGCCGTCCGTGATGAAGAGCACATGCTTCTTCTGTGCGCCGTCAAACGCGCTCAGCTCGTCGCATGCCAGGCGCAGCGCGTCGGTGAAGCGCGTCAGGCGGCTGGCATCGGCCGTTTCGATGCCGCCGATCGCGCGGATGACGTCCTCCTTTTCGCTCATGGACGTCATCTTCACCAGCACCTGCGCATCGTCCGCGAAGGTGATCACACCCACATGGTCGTTGACGTGCAGCGACTGCACGCACGCCGCTGCGCCCTGACGCGCCATGTCCATCGGCGTGCCCGCGTCGAGGCCGCGCGTCATGGAGTCCGTCGTGTCGATGACCAGCATCAGCGCGGCGGGCTCGGCGCTCTGTTCCTGCGCAACGCTCATTGTCACAGGCAGAAAGCGCTCAAACGCCGTATCCTGCATGCCGCCGTAGATGTAGGTGTTCTCGCCGCCGGTGGTCAGCACGCTGCGCCCGTATTCGGATACGGCCGCCTCGAGCCGTTCGGCACTGCCCTCCGGCAGATCGCGCGCATTCACGTTCATCAGCACGATGAGACTGTAATCGCACAGCGCGTGCAGGTCGTCCGGAACCTGCGCACAGGATACCACGTCCACCGCATAGCCCGCCCCTCTGAGCAGCGTGCTGAGCCGCTGGGACTCACTGCCCGTGCCGTCCACGAGCAGAATCCGCGCCGCGCCGCTCACCTGCATGCAGGCATAGGCGGCATTGTTTTCCGGAAGCGTGTCGGACTCCGCAAGGAACTCCGCACGATAGGTGTGCAGTCCCGCATCCGATGCATACAGATCGACCGAGAATCCGTTCTCGCCCGGCAGCGCGGTCACGCTGCCCTGCCAGACCGTCGTCCCGCCATCGGCAATGCGAAGCACGCCCTCCATGCGCTCGCTTGTGTGCACCGTGACGCCCGCGCTGACGCGCTGTCCTGCCAGCGCGCCTTCCGGCAGTGAAAGCCGCGTGACCTCCGCCTCCGGCCCGGTAAACGCACGTCCGACCGGCAGCGCATCCACGCGAATCCCCATCGCCGCCAGGGTTTGCGCCGCGGAGAGCGCGTCGCCGTCGGTGAACACACCGTCGCTGAGCAGCACCACGCGCGCATCGGGCCTTCCGCCCAGCGCGTCTGCCGCAGCCGTCAGCGCAGCGGCGATGTCCGTCGCATCGCCTGACAGGCCGTCTGCCATGGGCGCATCCCATGCGCGCAGCGGTCCGGGGCTTACCGCAAAGTCGATGACACCGCGGAGCGTGCCCGGCTTCGCCTGGGCCGCCAGCGCCGCGATGCCGCTGTCCACCTGTGCCCGGTCCACACTGTCCGAGCGGTCAGCGAGGATCACCATGTCCGTCCGGTCGGAGCGCACGCTGAGCGACGGACCGCCGAGGAGCACCGCCAGCAGCGCAATCTCCGCAAGCCGCAGGGCCAGCGCCAGCCTGCGCGGCCTGCTCCCCGCAGCCAGCGTCCCCCGCCGGCTGGCAAGCAGCACCGCCAGCATGGCGGGCACGGCCAGCGCGAGCAGCCAGGGCGCGTCAAAGCTCAGTTCAAACCCGCTCACGTTCATCAACCATCCATTCCACGGTCACAAGGAGCAGCAGCAGCGCCGCCAGGATGCCCGTCGCCGGCATATGCCGTTCGCGCGCGGCCAGCGCCTGCGCGTTGGGTGCACCAAGGTGCAGGACAGCCGGTTCGGCTGCATCCGTGCCCTCCTCGGGCGGCATGTGTACGGCGAAGCTGAACAGCCGCTCACGGCCGTCCGCAAGCTGCGCCATCAGCGCATACGCACCCGGGTCCCGCAGGGTGAGCTGCGTCTCCTGCGCGCCCACCTCGCGGATGCTCCTGTCCGCATTCTGCAGATACAGCGTCCCGCACGAGGCCATACGGCGCAGCGCGGGCGCATCTCCGCACAGATACTGCTGCGCCTCCAGCGGCTGCGGCGCACAGAAATCGAGCGCGTTGCCCAGAAGCGCCACGAAATCCGCCGTCAGCGGCAGGTTCGTCTCCTGTATGTCGCAGGCGAGCAGCAGCAGTGCCCCGCCGCCCGCCGTCCTGCCTGCCAGCAGCAGCGGCATCTCGCCGCAGCGCAGCACGGGCGTCATGCGCCCGCAGGAGACGACCTCGCGAAACCGCGCAGCGCTTGCCTCCCGCAGCGTCAGGTTCGCCGTCAGCGCGCTCAGCTCTCCGTCCGGCAGCCCGCTCTCCGCGCTGATTGACGCGCCCAGCAGCGTCTCCCCGAGCACGACGCCCGAATCCTCCGGCGCGGCGGGCGGGTCAATCAGAAAGACCGCGCCGTCCTCCGGCAGTGTGCCGGGCATGCACCCGTCGTAGATATACAGATCGTAGCCCGCGGGCACGGGATCCTCGCAAGCCTCCGCGCACTCGAGCGACACCTCGCCGAACACGGACAGCGCCTTGCGCAGGAAATAGGTGCTCCCGCCCGTCAGCAGCACGCGGGTCGACCCCGACGGCCTGCCGCAAAAGCGCACCTCGTTGTCCTGCAAAAGCCCATCCTGAACCTGGACGGAGAGCACGGCGCTCGATTCCGGTTTCATCCCCGCCACGAGGACGGACACCTCTGCCGTCTCCCCGTCCGCAAGGTGCACAAGCAGTCCATCCTGCGCCTCGCCGCCCACAGTCACCGTAACGTCGCCCGCATCCGGCGCGGCGCCGTCCACCAGCACGCCGAGCAGCACGTCCGCGTCCCGTCCGGTGCCGGTCAACTGTGCGCGCAAGCGCATCCCCTGTCCGGTCCGCTCCGCCGTCACGGGCGACAGGCAGACGTTCCATTCCTCCGCGCTCCGCGCGCTGACGGCGGACAGACTGCCCGACGCCTCGACGTCCCGGTCCGTATACAGGCAGACCTGCGAGGCGCCGCCGCTGGCCAGCAGGTCTCCGCAGATCGCCATCGCACCGCTCAGATCGCCCGCGCCCCAGTCGCAGACAAGCGTATCCAGCGCCCGGTGAAGCGCCGCGCCCGGCGTCGTGTCCTCCACAGCCAGGCGCGCTTCATCCCCCGCGAGCACGACGCTCACCCGGCTGCCCCAGGGCAGCGCCGCCGCGTCTTTCTCGATCGCACGGCAGGCGCGCGCAAAGCGGGTCTCCCCCGCCGCATCCGTGATCTGCATGCTGCCCGAGGCGTCGAGCACGGCGACATACGCCGTCTGCGCGCCCGGCATCACGACCAGCGGCTGCGCGATGAGCAGCGCACACAGCACCAAGCACAGCACCTGCAGTGCGAGCAGAATCGCGCGCCGGGCCCGCCGCGCCGGCTCCATGCGCATCAAAAAGCGCTCCGAAAGCCGCCACAGATACGCACTGGGCACGGTCCGCTGCGCATACCGCCGCCGGATGAAGTGCGCGGCAAGCAGCGCCAGCACGCCCAGCAGCGCCCACAGCCCGGCCGGATAGACAAAGCTCATCGAATCAGCCCCTCCGCAAAGCCCCGTTTGAGTAGCGCGTCCCCCACGGGCTCATCGCTGCGCATCGTCAGCAGCGCCATGCCCCGCGACACGCAGAAGCGCCGGATCTCCTCCTGAAACCACCTGACCGCTTCGCGGTAGGCCCGGCGTGCGCTGCGGTCCACGTCCATGCTCAGCGCCGCGCCCCCGCGCTCCGCGTCGATGATCCGGCACGGGCCGCTGAGCGACGGCTCCGCCTCCTCCGGCGAGAGCACCTGCACCAGCGCGCACTCGCGCCTGCGGGCGAGCAGCGCATCCGCCGCACCCTTCCAGTCGCTGTCCGTGAGGAAGTCGGAGAGGATGAAGGACATGCCGTCGTCGTACCCCGGATGCCGGTCGTCGCGCAGCGCCGCGCCCAGATCGGTGTCGCCGCCAAAGTCAAGCGCCTCCATCTGGCGCACGGCCGCATAAAAGCGTTCCCGCCCTGCGACCCACCCGCACAGCTCCGCGCACCGGTCCCCGCGCAGCAGCCGGAAGGAGACCGCGTCCATGTTCGACACGGCCAGATACCCCAGCGCAGCGGCCAGCTGAAGCGCCGCCGTCGCCTTGGCCTCGTCCATGCCCATGGAGGCGGACTGGTCGATATAGATGCAGTGGCGCCCCTGCTTTTCGTCGTGGAAACGCCGGATGTAATACCGGTCGAAGCGCCCGGCCAGATTCCAGTCGATGCGCCGCAGGTCGTCGCCGGGCGCGTAGTCCCGGTAGTCGGCGAACTCCGTGGACGAGCCGTATGCCCGTGAGCGGCGCAGGCCGCTGCCCTGCCCGTTCTCCGGCTGATGCACGTACAGGTCGATCGCCTCGAGCGTCTGCAAAAAAGCCGCGTCCAGCAGGTTTCTCTTCGCGCTCATCGCTTCTTCCCCGCGCTCCGCTGGCCGGGCTCCCGCAGGAGCTGTGCGATGACCTCGTCCTCCGTCATGCGCTCCGCCAGCGCGTCATAGCTGAGCTTGATGCGGTGGCGAAGCACAGGCGCCGCCAGCGCGTCGATGTCCTCATAGGCGACGTTCAGCCGCCCGTTGGTGAGCGCGCGCACCTTGGCCGCCGTGATCAGCGCCTGTCCGGCGCGCGGGCTCGCACCCAGGCGAATATAGCGGTGCGCGGTGTCGCCCGCCTCCTGCGAATCCGGCTGCGTTGCGGCGACCAGCCGCATGGCGTAGGTTACGATTCCGTCCATCACCGGGATTTCCCGCGCCGTCGCGCGCATGGCCAGCAGCCCCTCCGCATCGACAACCGGCTCGGCGACCTCCTCCATCGTCTCCTGCGTCATCAGCACGATGGATTTCATCTGCTCCACGGACGGGTACTTCATCACCAGCTTGAACATGAAGCGGTCCAGCTGCGCCTCCGGCAGCGCGTAGGTGCCCTCCTGCTCGACTGGATTCTGCGTCGCCAGCACGAAGAACGGCTCGCTGAGCCGGTGGTTTTCACCCGAGACGGTGACGGCGTACTCCTGCATGGCCTCCAGCAGCGCACTCTGCGTTTTGGGCGTGGCGCGGTTGATCTCGTCCGCCAGCACGATGCTGCTGAAGATCGGTCCGGGCACAAAGCGGTACGCCCTGCGCCCCTCGCTGTCCTGCTCGAGCACATTGGTGCCCGTGATGTCCGCCGGCATCAGGTCCGGCGTGAACTGAATCCTTGAAAAGGGCAGCGAAAACACGCGCGCCAGCGAGCGCACCAGGCGTGTCTTGCCGATGCCCGGCACGCCCTCCAGCAGCACGTTGCCTCCGGCGATCATGGCGATCACCGTGTTCTCCACCACGTCCTCCTGTCCGACGATGTCCCGCCGGATCTGCTGCATGATCTGCGCGCACTGCGCGCTGAACCGCCTGACATCCGCTTCATTCGCCATATGCTCGTCTCCTGTTCACTGCAAACTCAAAAGGTAAGCCGCCGCCGTCTCCTGCAATTCGCGCGGGAGCTGGTCCTGCACCTGCAGGTACGCGGCGTAGTACGCGCCATACACGCTGCCGTAGGGCACCTCGCCCTCGATCGGCCCGTCCGGTGCGGCGATGCGCTGCACCTGTCCGTCCGCATCCAGCGCGCCCGGCACATAGCCGTCCCGCGCGCCGCCCGCCGGCGGATCATAGACAGTCTCCACCTCGCCGTGGTTGATTTCGTTTTCGCCCGGTTTGTCCGCCCAGTGGCTGAGCCGTCGCTGCGTCTCCTCCTGCTCCTGCGCCGCCTCCTCGCGCTCCAGATCCTTGCCGGCAAAGAAATCATGTACGCGCTCCTGTGCGCCGTCGAACGCCCCGGCGATCTTCCTCGTGTTATCCTGCCGGTTGTAGACCATCGCCACGGCGCTCTCCAGCTCGCCCGAGAGCACCGCGAACGCATGCGCGAGCACATCCTGCCGCGCATCGCGGACCGGCCTGCGCATGGAGCTGCCGATGGCGTAGACCACATCCATGAGCGCGTTGATCTGTTCCGTCCCGGACAGGCCGGTCAGCCTGCGCTCCATCTCGCTGAACGCCTGCGCGAGCGCCGTTTCGTCCTCCGCCGCAATCGCCTCGCCGACGGACCTCAGCAGCTCGATTTCTATCAGCGCCTCGGCATAGGTGTCCACCGGCGTGAGCTGGTCAACGCTTCCGGCCAGCTCGTCCATGCGCCGGGACAGCTCCGGGAGCGCGGAGACGTCCAGCTGCCCCTCATCCAGCTGCGCCTGCATCGCGTCGAGCTGCGCGAGCAGCTGTGCGCGGTCCTCCGCGCGCAGCTCCGCCGTTTCGATCGTCTGGCGCAGCGCATCCAGCCGCGCCTGCAGCAGGCTCACGGCGTCGCTCTGCGCCGCATCGCCGGGCGCATCCGGCCAGACGCTCTGCGGAAGCGCAGACACGATGCACAGCGCTGCCAACAGGCAGAGACAGACAGCGCCCCGCCGCACGGGCTGCGACACGGGCAGGCTGCGTGGGTCCGTTCTTTCCAGCGCCTCAACCGCCTGCGCGCGCTGCATGCGGCACATGCCGCTGTCGCAGCCTTGAAACTCAACCGCTGTGCCAACCGCCTCATGCAGCCCCAGTGCGTCGATGCGCCGGGCCGCCTCCCGCTGCGTCGGGCGATCGCGGAGCACATACAGAAGCGCCGCGGTCAGCATCCATGCGCCCAGCGCACACGCCGCCACCGGCAGCGGCCGGTGCAGGGCGCGGCAGACGATCTCCCCTGCAAGCGCCAGAGGCAGCACTGCCAGCGCACCGTTCACGCCGCTTCTTGCCGCTGCCTCACGCCTGAGACGGCGCAGGAATGGCGAAAGCGCCCGTTTCAACTCCCCATCCATGTGGCATGCTCACCCCCATGCCGATCAAAAATCCTCTCTCATAGTTAATTTGACAACAAATGAAAAAAACCTTTACCATTTCCGACACCGTTCGCAGCCGCATGTAAACCGTTTTCTGTCACCCAACGGGCGGTCATGCGCCGTTTTTTTCACGATTCTGTTCTTGCAAACCGATCAATACATAGAAAAAGCACCGGTCAGGCCCTCCCTGTCCGGCGCTTTTCGCTCCCAACCAAACGCTGTCCGCACGCGCACATGTCTCCCGCATGCTTCTTCCGGATGGAAAAACGCGATCGTATGCGGCCAGCCGCAGCGCGGAAAAAAAGAAAAATCCGAACCTCTGTCCGCTTGCGGACTCTGGATTCGGATGATGTGGCTCCCCAGGTAGGGCTCGAACCTACAACCCTTCGGTTAACAGCCGAATGCTCTGCCATTGAGCTACTGAGGAATACCGGCTTGCTCTCGTTGAGAACGGGATTATTATACAGCGGACAAAGCGCTTTGTCAACCCCTGTTTTGAAAAAAGTTTGAAAACCGATACAGGGTGTCCTGCACACCCGGAATTTGCATCCGGGTCAATCCAAATTCCGTCAAGCCGGTTTTATCTTTTTGCCGGATATGGTATACTGTGTGTATCAAAAGGAGGGTTTCCCATTGAAAGACAACCGAATCAACTATGATCTGGAGCGCAGGCTGCGCCGGTATACCATCAGCAATCTGATCCGCTACATCGTCTTCGGGCAGGCCATCGTCTATGCGCTGATGCTCATCATGCCGTCCGTGGGCTACCGGCTCTACAGCCTGATCACGCTCACCCGCAGCGGCCTGATGCGCGGGCAGATCTGGCGCGTAATCACCTTCGTTTTCGCCCCGCCGTCCGCCTCGCCCATCTTCATCATCTTCTCCCTGTACTTCTACTACATGATCGGTATGGGGCTGGAAAACCGCTGGGGCAAGGTCAAGTTCAACCTCTACTACCTGGTCGGCATGGTCGCGGCGGTTATCGCCTGCCTGATCACCGGCTCCGCCAGCAATGCCTACCTGAACCTCTCCCTCTTCTTTGCGTATGCCGCGATGTATCCGGATGAAGAGGTGCTGCTGTTCATGATCCTGCCGGTCAAGATGAAGTATCTGGCACTTATCGACGCCGTGCTCTACACCTACGAGTTCATCGTCGGCAGCGCGTCCACGCGCGTGACCATTGCGCTCTGCCTGCTCAACGTACTGCTCTTCCTGGGCGGCGACCTGATGAACACCATCCGCCGCGAATCGCGCTACTGGAAGACGCGCTACAACTTCCGCAAGACCATGCGGAAATAACCCGGTTTCAAGCATCCTCAAAGGCCCGCCCGGGCGCTTCCCCGGGCGGGCCTTTTCGATCACTTTGTATACTCGGTATATCCGACATCAACATTGAGCAGCGTCTGGCCGGAGCCCAGAACGATCTCCGCGCTGCGCCCCGTCTCCGGCTCGAGGTCGCTGTCGATCTCACCCAGCGGCGCGCCGAAGGAGTAGGTCAGCGTGCAGCCCTCCTTCTGCTCCACGCTCAGCGCGTAGGTGCCGGGCCGCAGATCGGTGAAGCGGTAGTAGCCATAGGCGTCGCTCACCGTGCGCGCGACCTCCTGCGTGCTGCCGTCGCGCTCCACGCGCCAGAGGATCAGCTCCACGTCGGCAATCAGCGGCTCCCTGTAGTCCTGCAGGCCGTTGCCGTTCCGGTCGAACCATACGCTGTCGCCGATCTCGCCGGGCCTGATGCCTCCGATGTTCACGCTGTCGCGCTGTTCGCCCATCGCGAGCGCCATGCCCGCCGTCATGCCGGCATTTCCCGGGACGACCGGTACGGCCGAGCTGTCCGGAGAATCCAGGAAGTCCGCAAAGAGCATGCCCTCCGGCAGCGTCACGCGCAGCGCATAGGTGCCGCTGCGCAGCATACCAAACGCATACGCGCCATCCTCGCCGACTGCCATGCTGTCCACGACCTGACTTGCCCCGTGCGCATCCAGCGCAAGAAGCTCCACCAGCGTGCCGGGAAGCGCCGCCTCGGTGCTTCCCATCCGGCCATCGGCGTTTTCATCCGTCCAGGCCCTGCCGGAAATGCACGCCGCGCGCACCGTGCCCAGCGGCTCGAGCTGCGCCTGCTGGCCCATGCCCATCTCAAAGGCAGGCGTCTCGCCCTCCGCTGCATCGGGATCGGCGAGCGTCAGCGGCGTTCCAAGCGCAAAGAGCGTATCCTCCGGCAGCGTCACGCGCACGCGGTAGGTGCCCGGACGCACGGTTTCAAACGCAAACGCGCCGTTCGTGTCGGTACTGCAGGTTTCCACAATCGTTCCGCCCTGCATGAGCGTGATCACCGCGCCGTCAAGGCCCGCCTCTCCCGCGTTCAGGGCGCCGTTTTCATCGCCGTCCACATAGAGGGTCCCCCGGATGGCCGCGGGCGCGATCGCGCCAAACTCCAGCGCGTCCTTCCCCTCGCCCATCGCCAGGGTGAACGCAGCCGTCTCGCCCTCGGAATCGTCCCGCGCGGCGATGGCGCTGTCTCCCTCGCGGGTGAAGATCATGCTGTCCGGCAGCGTCACCCTCACCGTATAGGTGCCGGTGCGCACAAAGCCGATGCTGTAGCGTCCGTCCGCGTCCGTCTGTGCACCAGCGACAGTTCGGCCGTCCAACGCGTCGATCAGCTCGACCATCGCGCCGTATACGCCCTCCTCGCCGGGACCGTGCTGTCCGTCATAGACGCTGTCCGTCCAGACCGCACCCTCGATCTCCGCCACGCCGACCACACCGGCGTCCATGTCAGTCACGTTCACGCCGGAGGTCACAGAAAATGCCTCGCTCTGCGCGGTGACCGCATCGGCCATCGGCACGCAGCTCACGCGCCGGGTTCCTTCAATCTGCTTGGAGAACGCCTGCCCGTCCGTCAGCTCAAAGCGCAGCGCGTAGCGGCCCGGCATCACGTTCTCGAAGCGGTATGTGCCGCTTTCGCCGACCGAAGCGGTCACGCTGTCACCACCGTCCAGCGGGATCAGCGTCACGCGCGCGCCGGCCGCGCCGTCATCCGACGGCTGCCTGCGCCCGTCGTCATCCGTATCCAGCCAGACGGTGCCGCTCACAGACGAGGGCTGCAGTGCGCCGATGTTCACGCCCTCGACCGTCTGCCCCATCGCGATGGTGCCCAGGTGGATCGTCTGGCTTCCATCGAGCGAATGCGCCGCAGCGGAATCCCCGCCCTCGCGCGTATAGACATAGCCCTCCGGCAGCTCGACGCGCAGGGAGTATACCCCCGGCACAAGCCTGCTGAAGCTGAATTCACCCGTTTTCTGGGAGGTGGTCTGCGCCGCCTGCGTGCCGTCCTCCGCGATAAGCGTGAGCACCGCGCCGCGCAGGCCGTCCTCCGCATCGCCCATCAGGCCGTCATAGTCCTTGTCCAGCCAGATGCGGCCGCTCGCGCCGCCCTGCGTATACAGGCCGAAGCCCACGCCCTCCACGCGCGCGCCGCCCAGCAGCGTAAACGCGCTGGTATAGACGCGGCCGTCGCGCTCGCTGTCCACGGGCAGCGGGCTGGTCGTCAGCGCACCGGAGAACACATAGCCGTCGGGCGCGCTCACACGGATCATGTAGGAGCCGGGGCGCACCGATTCAAAGGCATACGAGCCGTCGGTCCCGGTCTGCGTCGTGGTCAGGATGTTGCGGCCGCTGCCGTTCATCAGCGCCACCTCGACGCCCGCAAGCATCGCCTCGCCGTCATCCATCGCACCGTCCGCGTCGCTGTCCACCCAGATCGTGCCGGTCAGCGAGGTCAGGCGCACCACGCCCGCGCTGGCCGTGGTCACGGCGCTGCCGCTGGTCACGCTGATCGTGCGGGTCGAGGACACGTTGCTGTCGCTCTCCTGCACGCCGCTGCGGACCATCGAGCGCTCCGTCGCCGAGAAGCCGCAGCCCTCCTGTGCGGTAAAGCGCACCGTATAGCGGCCGGGCGCAAGGCCCTCGAAGGCATATGCGCCGCTGTCGTCCGTCGTCTGCGCGTCCAGCACCTCGCCGCCCGAGCTGAGCAGCTCCACCAGCGCAGCGCCCACAGCAGCTTCGCCCTCGTCGTGCACCGCGTCGGCGTCGTCGTCATAGTAGACCTCGCCGGAGATGGAGCCCGAGAGCATCGCGCCGATGTACAGCTTCGCGTTCTTTTCGCCCATCGCCAGCGTGAACGGCTCGCTGCGCCCTGTGGCCAGCGTGCTCTGCGGCACGCAGCTGACCGGGTAGCTCGTCGTCTGCGGGTCGACCTGTTTGGTCGCGCGCCAGGCGTCCGGCATCTGGTACTCGAGCACGTACTCGCCCGGGCTGACGCTGTCAAAGACGGCCAGTCCGTCCCCGCCCGTCATGCAGGTCATGCGCTGCGCGTCCTCGCCGCCCTCGATGCGGATGAGCGTGACGCTCACACCCCCGAGCATCTCCTCATAGACACCCTTCTGGCCGTCAAACTGGGTATCCCTGAACACGCTGACGGTCAGCTGCGCGGGGATCGTCACGCCTGCGTTCACCCGCTCGAGCGCAAGGCCCGGGGTGAGCGCGAAGCTCTCCGTGCTGCCGCTGGCCGCCGCCGCGCCATAGACGAGCGAATCCTCGCCGTAGCGCGTGAACGCCCAGTCGCCCTCCAGCTCGAAGAGCACGCTGTAGTCGCCGGAGGCCAGCATGTTAAAGCGGTACGCGCCCTGCGCGTCGGTCTTCGTCTGCCCGATGAGCTCGCTGTGTCCGTCGCTGATGCGCAGCAGCTTCACCGTCACATCCGAAAGCGCCTGTGCGCCTTCGGCAATCGCACCGTCGCCGTCGTCATCCACGCGCACAAAGCCGGAGACCGACGCGCCGCGCTCGAGCACAAACATGCCCACATCGCATGCGCCGCTCTGTTCAAGCGTCACGCTGCGGACAATCCGTCCGTCCTCCGCATCCGCGCAGAGGTAGCCCTCCGGCAGGGCGATGGTAAGCTCATAGTCTCCCGGCAGCACGCCCGTCAGGCGGAAGCTGCCCGTCTCGTCCGTCAGCACGACAAAGGGCTCGTCCTCGCCGCCCGCGCTCAGCGCGCGCAGCTCCACGCTCAGACTGCCAAAGCCCTCCAACGTGCCGTTGCCCTCGCGCTCGAGGAGCGTGCCGCCGACCTGCGCCGCATAGATGCAGCCCGCGTTGACCACATAGTCCGTGTGGTCGCCGTCGATGACCAGCGAGGCGCTCTCGCCGTAGCGCGTATCCTCTATTCCGCTCATTACCTGCTCGGAGCTGAGCGCGCCCCGGGAGAAGGCGACGGTGTCCGGCGCGTCAAAACGCACGGTATAGGTGCCGGCCGAGAGCGTGTCGAAGCTGTAGCGTCCCTGCGCGTCCGTGCGGCAGGACTCCACCTCGTCGCCCGTCGCAGAGACGAGCGTCACCGTCATGCCGGCATAGCGTCCGCTCTCCGCCGCGCCCATCAGGCCGTTGGCGTCATGATCGAAGAACACAAAGCCGGAGATCCTGCCGTCCCGGCCCGCCGGGACCGTGGCAAAGCGTCCGCTGCCCTGCGCCTCAAAGGCGATCTGAGCGCGGCTCTCGCGCGCCATCACCTGCCGCTCTCCCTGATACGAAAGTGCATACGCATAGCTGCCGGTGAACGAGGCGTCCGCCGTGAGCTCGACCGGCCCTTCGACGTCCGTGCGCACGTCGAGCGTCACGCGGCCCGGCACGAAGCCGCTGCGCGCGATCTCCTCGCCCGTCTGCGCGTCGATATAGGTGATGCGCACGGCACACACGTCGTCCGCCACATCGGACAGGCTCACCGCTGCCGGGCCCTCGAGCACCTGCGTCATGCGCGCGTCGGACGGCTGCCAGCCGCCGTCGGCCAGGCAATATTCCACGCGAGCCATGTACACTGTACCCATGCCGTCGCTGACGCCATCGATCTGCACGCTGCGCACGTCCAGTCTGGTGCCGTCCGCCGCGCTGACGCCCACCGTGAAGCGCGGCAGCACGAGCGTCTGCCCCACCTCCAGCGCGCGTCCGCTCGCGCAGACGAGGGTCAGCCCCTGCTCCTGCGCAGCATACAACTCGTCGATGACGTCCATCTCCCCGCCTTCAGGCAGGCGCGCGCAGCTCATGAATGCCTCCGTCACCGCGCCGCCCTGCGTCAGATACGGCTCCACGGTGATCGCGCACTCCGGCTCCTCACTAAGCGCATAGCCCGGCGCAGCCTGTGTCTGGCGCAGCAGATAGCTGCCCACGGCGACGGCCATGGTGTTCGTATACGCCCCGTCGCCCATCTCGAAGGTGAGCACCGTCTCCCGGGTTCCGGCGTCAAGCAGCTCATAGGCGCCGCCGGTCACATGCGTGCCGGTCACCGCGTCGAGCTGCTCCAGCGTGAAAAAGCCCCTGTCGCTGGACACCGTGCAGGAGACCGTCGCCTCCCCGCCCGCGACGAGCGTCACCTCGTGGTAGGTCTCGTCGAGTGCGAAGCCCTGCGCTGCGCTCAGCTCGCGCAGGTAGTACGTCGTGCCGTCCACGGCGGCAGGCAGGCGCAGCGAGGACGCCCTGCCGCGGGCGATCTGCTCGGGCGTGACGTTCGACCAGACGGTCATCTGCGCCTCCTCGGAGGGGTAGGGCTGCATCGCGCCGTCCACCATCGTGTAGACGCCGTACTCGCCCGTCAGTGGGACGACGTAGGTCTGCATGCTGTCGTTGAACGTGAGGCCCGTCTTGGCGACGCTGAGCACCGCATACTCCTCCAGCGGCACGCTCACGTCGGTCACCACGCCGCCGGAAACCGTCACGGTTCGCGCCTCACCCAGCGTATAGCCCTGCGGCATCTGCGTCTGAAGCAGGGTGTACTCGCCCTCCGACAGAGCGCCCTGATAGAAGCCCTCCTGCCCGCGGGACGGACGCATGACCGTGCCATCCTGCGCGACGAGCTCAAAGCGCACCTGCGCCAGCTCCTCATCGCTCAGCGTGCCGCCGACCAGGGCGATGCGCACGCCACCCTCGGCACCATAGCAGGTCAGGGAAACCTGTGTGCTCTGCCCGTTCGCCATCTCAAAGCGGACGGCATCGCCCGCGCGGCCCGCTCCGCTCACGGAATCCATGTCGATCTGCGCGACGTATTCGCCCGATTCCAGGCATGCGGAAACAAGGCCGTCCTCCCCCGCCGTCAGCGAGGCGGCCTCCTCCCCGTCGATTCTGCTCACCAGCACGCGTGCGCCGCCCAGCGCGGTCAGCGCTGTCTCTCCGCGCTCATCGAGCTCCTGCATGCGCACCGAAATCGCCGCCGTGCCGAAGCGCTCATGAACAATTTCAGCGTAGGCTGCTTTTCCGGCCTCGACGAAAACCGTCTGCCCAACGGCCGCGTCGTGCCCCTGCGGGGCCGTCACGGTGCGCACCGTCGCCTCGCCCGCCTCCATCAGCGGCGTGACCGCCAGGCCGTTTTCGTCCGTCGTGATGTCAAAGCTGTTTCCCGCCGCGTCCGTCACCTCATAGACGGCGCCGCCCGCCGGCGTGCCGTTCTCATCGACGCCCGTCAGGATCATCCGGCCCCGGATGCCGGAAAACACGATGCTCTCCTGCGCATCCGGCAGCGCAAACGGTTCGCTGACCGCCTGCACGCCCAGCGCCTCCGCAGAGGCCTCGTCCATGCGCAGCCGGTACTCGCCCGTCAGCGCCTCCACCGTCACATGGCCGTCCTCTGTCCGGACGGTGCCAACCGTTTCACCCGTTTCGCCGATCAGCGTCAGCGTCTGCGGCGCGTCGAGCAGCTCGATGACCGTGCTCCCGTCCTCGCCGACGGACGCGCACGTCAGCGCAAAGCGCTGCGTCTCGAGGGTGAGCAGCTCCGCAGCAACCTGCGTGATCTGCCCCGACGTCACCTGCACGCGCAGCGAACCGTCCTGCGCGGCATCCTCTCCGCAGGTGAGCGCGCCCAGCAGCATGTCCTGCGGCGAGGTCACCGTCACCGCATAGGCGCCCGGCGCAAGCGCTGCGGAAATCGCCTCGTTCGCGCCGTCCAGCGCGTAGGGGCCAAAGACCTCGCCCGTCGCCTCGCCCGTCAGCGTCATGGACGCGCCCAGCACCTCCCGGGACGCCTCCGCGCTGAGCATCACGCGGCCAAACGGCTCCGCTGCCGTCAGCTCGATGACCGTCGTGGAGCCGCTCTCCACGATCATCAGGCCCTCGCTCACCGGCAGCACCGCCTCGCCCTCGAAGGAGAGGCGCACAGTGTACTGTCCCTCGAGCAGAGACGTCTGCGCCGTGCCCGTCTCATCGGTGACGATCGTCATAACCGTGTTGTCGCTCTGGATGTCCATGCGCACGCCGGCGAGCGGCGATTCGCTCGTCTGGCCGTCATCGCCGATGGCGGCGAGCTTCATCGACAGCTGCACGGTGCCCGCCGCCGGATGCTCGAACGTCACGCGGGTGCGCCTCGCATCGCTGACCTGCACGCTGACGCCGTGCGCCGTCTGCGACACGACGTCCGTCTCCCGGCCCGTCGTGGTGCGGATCGCTTCATAGACGCCCTCCGGCAGGGCGTTCTCCTCGACGCGGTACACCCCCGCCGATTCCAGAACGAGCACCGCCTGGCCGCTTGCGTCGCTGACCGCCGTCTGCGTCTTCCAGTCCTCGGAGATGACGGTGAAGGTCACGCCCTCGAGCGGCTGGCCGAGCGAATCCTGTGCGGTGAGCAGAAGCTGGCCCGCCATCGCGTTGCGCACGACGATTTCCCCATCCGTCACCGGGATGAGCGCCCCGCTGTCGTAGAGATAGCCCTCCGGCGCGCTCTCCTGACGCAGATAGAACTCCGTGCCCTGCGGCAGGGAGAACCGTGTCTCTCCCTCGCCCGTACGGATGCGCATCGGCTCGCTGGGATAGAGCGGATTGGCCCAGGGGGTCAGCTCGCCGCTGCTGGAGACGACGTACACACCGAACTCCGCGCCCGCGATAGCCTCGCTCTCCACTGGGTCGTCGCTCTGCGCATCGAGCGTCAGACCCGTCACGCGAAGCGTATGGGTACCGCTCTCGGCCTGCACGGTCATCGCCGGAACGTAGATCAGGTCGCCGATCCGCTTTTCCTCCGCGTCCGCCGCAGCACAGCTCAGCAGCAGCGCCGCGCACAGCGCAGCGATCACTCTCTTATGCGTCATTCCCGTATCTCCTCCGTAAAGACGAATCGCCCGGCACCGGGCGCAGTATGGGATCAAATCCGGCGTTCCCCTTCCGTCCGCGCCGGCGCGAAGGCGGAAGGGCCGCCGTGTTTCTTCTGTTTGATCGGCTCCGGTGACTGACCGGAGCGCAGCAGTCCAATCAGATCAATTTTAATCCATATCCGGGCTCTTGTCAAGGAAGGCGAATTGTGTTATGCTTGCCCTGCTGAAAGGGAGGCAATCTGGTATGAACAAAACCCATTCGGAAACCTTTACCGTCCGCGGCAGCGAGTGCGACCTCTACGGCCGCATGCGCCTGGACGCGCTCTTTCTGTCCATGCAGGAGGTCGGCGAGCGGCACGCCTGCGAGCTGGGCGTGGGCCACGACGCCATGCAGCAGCGCGGACTGTTCTTTGCGCTCTCGCGCATCCATGTGCACGTGGCCGACGCGCCCGTCTGCGGGCAGACCGTGACGCAGACCACCTGGCCCGGCACGAGCAACCGCTTCTTCTGCCCTCGCTATCACGTCTTCACAGCGGAGGACGGCACCGTGCTTGCCGCCGCCGGCGCGCTCTGGGTCATGCTCGACTTCGAACACCGCAGCATCGTCAGCCCGCTGAAGATGGACCTGCAGTTCCCGGACACGCGCGACCTGCCCACCCCCATCGGCCTGCCCAACCGGCTCCCGCCGATGGCCGCCGACGTGCGCACCCGCACGCGCGTGCCGGTCTACTGCGATTACGACATCAACGGGCACGTCAACAACACGAAGTACATCGCCTGGCTGTGCGACGCGCTGGGCTGCGACGCGCTGCGCCACGCGTTCATCGGCGACATCGTCGCGGGCTACGAAAAGGAAATCCGCGACGCCGCGCCGCTCACCGAGTCGCTCTCCCTGCAGGACGGCGCGTTTACCTACTGCGTCGCCTCCGGAGCGGGCGGCAAGCACTTCATCGCGGGCGGCACGCTCAGCCGGGAGGTGCAGCCATGAACGAGACGCTCCGCGCGCTGCGCGAACGGGCGCTGCGCGACCCGCAGTTCCGCCAGGCGCTGCTCGAAACCCGTGAAAGCGACGATCCGCTCGAGTCGCTCTGCGCATTTGCCGTCGCGCACGGCTACACGCTCACCCCGGGCGACGTGATCTCCGACGGCGAGGAATTCGCGTGCAATCAGATGAAGTCCACCAACGGCGGCAATCCCATGCCCTACGACTGCTTCGGCTTCGACGACGCTTACGAGATGTTCTTTTTCTCGCTGATGTAACCGCAGACGCACAAAACCGGCCAGATGCAACTGACCGGTTTTTTTCTGTTCTTTTTTGTGCGAATTACAGGCTGTATTCGCGGACCATGACGATCTCGTCCGTGCGCTCGTCGATCACAGCGATATGCGCAGTGTGCCCTTCCCTGCTGCCGAACTCTCTTTGCAGGCCCTTGCCGTCGCTCACGGCGAACCACCCGCCGCTGCGCTGCACGCCGCCAAAGGATGCTTCAAGCTCCGCCTCGCTGCCCAGCGTCTCCCGGATCTCCCCGCTGCCGCGGTCGATGACCGCCAGGTACGCCTCGCCCGTCGCCGCAGCCTCCGTGAGCCGCTCGAGCGGCATCAGGCCGTCGGCAAACACGGCATCGTAGGTGTCCTCCTCGAACAGGTGACGCCGTCCGATGTTCTGCACCAGCCGCATCAGGCGTTCGTCCTCATAGAGGCCGCTGCCCTCCGGAACGGAGAGACATACGCTGAAATCGGGATCGTGCAGCATCATCAGGAAACTGTCGATGGACGTCTGCTCGCGCAGAAGCTGCATCTTGTCATTCACATATGCGTCGTAGTCGCTGTCCCAGCGCGCGTAACCCGCCTCACCGCGATGGTCGGGCACATCATACCAGCCGGACAGGATCTGGCCGAGATAGTCCGTCACCTTGCGCGCACCGGAGGGGTTCAGGTGCGAATTGGGATCGTAGCAGTCTGTGGCGTAATCGACGATCTGGTCCATGTAGACAAAGTCAATGTACTCCACGCCCAGCTCCTGCGCCACATAGTAGACGGCGTTGGAGTAGGCCTGGTCGTCCTCACCCGCGGGCGGATACGGCACGTTGGTGAGCAGCACCCCGATGCCGCGCGACCGGCACTCCTCCACAATCCGCCTCAGATAGACGAAGCCGTAGCCCTGTTCCCCGGCGGCATCCGCGACGATGGCGTACTCGGCAGGCTCCGCCACATGGATCTGCATCTGCGCGCCGAGATAGCGGCTGTAGCTGGGATGAATGTCCTCCTCACTCAGCTCCGACCAGCGGGAGTGATACAGCGCCAGCGGGAAGATGTATTCCTTCTTGAGATCGACGTAGCGGTTGCCATAATCGTCCATCTCCTCCGGATCGCTCATCAGGTCATCGAGCGCTGCGAGCTTGGTGCGGCTCATCGGCAGGCCGTCAAATGCCGTGTGCACATCGCCGCTGCTGCCGCTCAGCCGGTTGAAGCAGTTGATGTAGTTGATGTCCACCACGACGGCCTTGGGCGTGCACACATCCAGCGCACAGCGCAGCAGCCAGTAGGACACCGGCAGCGTGTTGTTGTAGCTGGCCAGGTTGTAGGCCGTGATGCCGTAGTCGCGCCACAGCTCCAGCGGATACACCGCGCTCAGCATGTGGCTGTCGCCCAGCAGGAGCACGTCCGTCTGCTCCGCGCGCTCATAAAAGGGCGTCAGCTTCTCCCGGCTCTCCTTGCGCTCGAACAGAACGGAAGCGCCCGCGATGATCGTGACCAGGATCGAGCAGAAGAGCACCGCCTTGACGATGCGCAGCACGGTCTTTTTCATCCGTCCATTCTCCTTTGTATCGCAGCCCGAAAAAGGGCGGGACCCCGGTCGGGTGCCCGCCCGTGAGTGCTTCGCTCGGGCGGTTACGGCCGCTCGGGCGGGTTGCACCTGTCACACGGCTTCAGGTTCTTGTACTTGCTGTCGTTGATCTCGCTGTACTTGAAGGTGCCCGTCAGCGGCAGATAATTGTCCGCTACCTTGGAGCAGTTCTTGTCCGCGTGATAGTACGAGCCGCCATCCTTGTTGTAGTAAAGCACGGTCTTGGGATTGATCGTCGGCGTGGGCGTCGGCTCCGGCGTGGGCGTGGGCGTCGCATTCGGGTCGGGCGTCGGGGTGGACGCCGCCTTGAGCGTGCCGCTGGAGAGCGAGTTCGGATCGACGTACCACTTGCCGTTCTCGCAGAGCGTCACCGCGTCGTACTGATAGGTGCGCGTCTCGCCGGAATAGCTCACGTCCGCCTCGACGGTGATCGTGCGGGCGGTGCTGGCCTCCGTGCCGCTCGGCGCGGACATCTGCCGCCAGTCCACCAGCGGCTTTTGGCCGAATTTCCAAAAGAGCTGGCGGGAGGCCGAATCCTGCGATTCCTGCCACGACGGCGCGGTGTACTCCACCATGTCTGCAATGATGCCTTTGCGCCACTTCTCCATGAAGTTCTCCAGCGCGATTTCCGCCTCGGACTTGACCGTAGCGACGTACTCGCCCGTGTCCGTATTGAGCACGCCGAGGTCCTCCCCGGATTCATCGCCGCTGCCGCCCTCCATGCCGACCGTCTGGGCATCAGCGAAGGGGTCCTCCCCGTCCGGGTCCGCATAGAAGCCGTCCGGCACGCTCGTGCCCATCATGCTGTAGGAGAACATGGGCGTCTGCGTCGGCGCAGCGGTTCCGGCCAGAAAGACGTTCTGCTGCTGCTTGATTCTGTCATTCTGGCTGCGCGCGCTCAGCGCCGTGACCAGCGTGAAGACGAGCAGCAGGCCGTATACCGCCGTGAGCACCATGCGTCCCGGAAACAGGAACGCGTGCGTCATCCACATGGTGATGAGCGCGGCCGCCACGAAGAGCATGAACACCCAGCGCACCGGCTGCAGAAAGATTGCCAGCAGGCCGACCACCGGCAGCACCATGAAAAAGAGGATCAGCATCAGCTGATTGATTTCCCGTTTGGATTTCTTTGGCTTTGGCTTCTGATCCAGCGCCCTGGAAGAACCGGCCGGCGCCGCGTGATAGCTGGATCTGTTTGACCGCATGTCCTCGCCTCCCGTGAATTGATTGACGCTATACAGACGAATCAGCCGGGCGTTTCCATGCACGGCTTTTCGCCATCATTTCGCAAAAAACGCGGATTCCCGCAATGTAGCGCTGATCATTATACCACAAAAGCCGCGAAGAAGGAAGAGTTTTGTGCACAGATGGCCGCCATGAAGCAGCATCCGCGTTTCCCGGACGCACTCCGGTCAGTCAGGCAACAGAAAAAGGGAGCGCGGTGTGAAGCCGCACCCCCTGTGGATGCCCTGTGATTCAGGATCAGAGCTGGCCGTTCTTCTCCTTGATCGCGGCCTGCGCAGCGCTCAGGCGGGCGATCGGCACACGGAACGGAGAGCAGGACACGTAGTCGAGGCCGATCTTGTGGCAGAACTCGATGGAGGACGGATCGCCGCCGTGCTC
>CAMENN010000047.1 GCA_945928315.1 uncultured Clostridia bacterium | reverse complement strand
TGTCGTAGCTTTTATTCTACAACAGGAGGTCTCTTTTTTCATTGTCTATTTAACGAGATACAGTCCATGGAGCGGGAAAGCAGCCTGCCTTTTTATATACAGCGGAGTGTGAAGCGTTTTGGGCGAGGTGCCCGCCGCGGGCGGGCGAAGAGGGTCTGGCGCGCAAAGCGGCGTCAAGCCGTCTGGGTGCGGCCGGAATGGTCGCCTTCGGCTCCTCTCCGGCCTGCGTTTTCCGGCTTGCTCAGGGGACGTTGGGGGATTTCATCCCCCAACCCCCTAGCCTGAGGGACATTGTCCCTCAGACTCCCTCCTCGCTTCGCGCGGTTTGAAGCAGCTTTCAGGCGCAGAGGGCCACGATGGCGTAGGCGTAGATCCTCGCCGCGCGGCGCAGGCTCTCGAGGCTGATGCTCTCATTGGCCTGGTGCTCCAGCTCCGGCTCGCCCGGGAACAGCATGCCGAACGCCACGCCCTCCTGCAGATGGCGCGCATAGGTGCCGCCGCCGATGGCAAACGGCTTCGCGTTCTCGCCCGTCACGCCGTTGTACACGCCGATGAGCTTCTGCACGAGCTCGGAGCTCTCCGGCACATGGTGCGGCGCGCTCGCGTGCGTCGGCTCCATCACAAAGCCCGCCGGAGCGAGGCGCTTGTGCACCGTCGCGCTGATCGTGCGGTCGTCGAAGAACACCGGATAGCGGCAGTCAAACGTCACGTCGAGCGTGCCGTCCTTCGCGGAGAGCAGGCCGAGGTTGATCGTCAGCCTGCCGGAGACCTCGTCGCTGCCCGCGATGCCCAGCGCGCGGCCCTCGTTCTCATCGCCCGCGGCCTCGTCGAGCAGCGCGACCGGCGCACCGCCGATGCCCAGCCTGCGCAGCACACGCAGCAGCATCTTGCCGGCATTTTTGCCCTTGTCCGGTGTGGAGGCGTGCGCGGGCACACCGGTCACGACGATGCGTGTCGCGCCCTCCGCGGTCAACTCGCACTCCAGCGCGCAGTCCTCATCCTCCACGTCAAACGCCTCCGCGGCGGCCTCGCGCCAGTCGCCCGCGAGGATCGCCGTCGCCGTGCCCGGCACGACGTTGCTGCGCGTGCCACAGGCGATGGACAAAAGGCGCGCATCCGTGACCGGCGCGTGCAGCGTCATGGCCATGATGCCCTTTTCGGTGTTGATCAGCGGGAAGTTGGCGTCCGGGGAGAAACCCTTTGCGGGCAGGCCGACCTTCTGCTCATAGTATTCGAGGTCCTGCATGCCGCACTCCTCGTCGCAGCCAAGGATGAGGCGGCAACGGCGGCGCAGCGGAATACCCGCGTCGAGTACAGCCTTCATCGCGAACAGCGCGGCCACGCCCGGGCCCTTGTCGTCGCTGGTACCGCGGCCGATGATGCGGCCGTCGATGATCTCCGCGCCGTAGGGATCGTGCGTCCAGCCGTCGCCCTCGGGCACGACGTCCAGGTGCGCCAGCACGGCGATGGTCTCCTCGCCCTCGCCGATCTCCGCATCGCAGCAGTAGCCGTCGATATCGCGCGGGGTCATGCCCAGACGCGCGATGTCCGCCAGTGCGGCATCCAGCGCGCGGCGCACCTCGGCGCCAAACGGCGCATTGGGCGCGCTCTTCTCCGCGCGCACGCTGGGAATGCGGATCCAGCGTGCGAGGGTGTCGGTCATGTCCTGATCAAGCGCGGCCAGCGCCGCGTCGAGCTTCGGATTGAACTCCATACAAATCTCTCCTTTGATCGATGATGTGTTTTCTGCTCTCCATATAGAATCAAACTTCGGGAAAGGACGCCGTCAGCGTTTGCCTCGCGATGGAAAAACGTTGGGACTGCCGCCTCATACTAATTCTCGTCTCAACCGGCATGATGCCGGTTTAGACGCAAAACAGTATCAAACCCTGCCAAAGGTCGTTGCCCCTTGACCCCACCAGGGACCAGTCTCTGGACCCTTCCCCGTTCCGCGCTGACAGCCCGTTTCTGAACAGGTTCAGCCCAGCACCGTCGCCAGCCGCTCCAGCGCCTCGAGAATCTGGCTTCTCGGACAGCCGATGTTCAGCCGGATGAAGCCCCGGCCCTGCTCGCCGAAGAACAGGCCGTCGTTCACCTTCACGTGCGCGGCCCGGATGCGCGCGAGCAGCTCGTCCTGCGTAAAGCCCAGCGCGCTGCAGTCCAGCCACATCAGGTACGTCGCCTCCAGCGGGGTGAGGCGCACGCGAGGCATGCGCTCGGCCACGAACGCCGCCACCATGTCGCGGCTGCCCGCCAGGTAGTCCATCAGCCCGTCGAGCCACGCGTCGCAGCCGGTATAGGCCGCGCGCGTCGCCGCCAGTGCGAACGCATTGCCCGCCTTGACGCCCGAGGCCGCCATATCCTCCGCGATGGCCTTGCGCACGGCCTCGTTGCAGCAGACGATGGCGCTCTGCTCCAGACCCGCGACGTTGAACGTCTTGCTCGCCGCGCAGAGCATGACCGCGATCTCCCGCGCACCGGGGATGGTCAGGATGCTGTGGTGCGTGTTCGGCGCATAGACGAAGTCCGCATGGATTTCATCGCAGACAATGGGCGCGCCGTAGCGGCGGCACAGCGCCACAACCGCCGTCAGCTCCTCCTCGCTCCACGCACGGCCGCAGGGATTGTGCGGCGAGCAGAGCATGACCGCCTTTGCCTCGCCGGAGGCCAGCTTGCCCTCCATATCGGCCAGATCCATCGTATAGCGGCCGTCTTCGCCGCACACGAGCGGGCTCTCGACGACCTTGCGGCCGTTCGACCGGATGGACATGAAGAACGGGCCGTAGACCGGCGGGTTGATGAGCACGCCGTCGCCGGGCTTTGTGACCGCGCGCAGCGCGAGCTTGAGGCCCGTGACCACGCAGGGGCTCAGCAGCACGCTCTCCCTTTCGATGGTCACGCTGTGGCGGCGCGCCCAGTAATCGCATAGCGCCTGCCGGTCGGCGTCGCCGGAGACCGTATAGCCCCAGGTGCCGCGCTCCAGCACGTCCGCAAGCGCATCGCGGATGGCTGGCGGGGACGGGAAGTCCATGTCCGCAACCCACATCGGGATCATCGTCTCATCGCCCGTCTCGGCGATCATGCCGTCCCACTTCTCACACTCGGTGCCGATGCGGCGGATGCCCGCATCAAAATAGGCCGTGTCAAATCGCATTGGTGTTTCCTCCCTGTCAATATGCTTCGGCGTCCGCTGCCCTCCGCCTGAACAGAAAGAGCGGCAGCACGCAGATGAACGGATACAGATACCGGCCCTGCATGACCGGGCCCAGCAGATAGGTGCCCCACAGCAGCACGGGCAGTATGCACAGCAGCACGCGGTCCCAACGGCCGCAATATATGTCATAGAGCACGAGCAGCAGAAGCAGCCAGAAGATGAAGCCCGTATTGAACAGCCAACGCACCACGGGGATGTCGTCCGCACCGGTGGAGAAGATATGTTCAGCCAGCCACTCCCGGATAGCGTCAAACCTTCGCGGCCGCGTCATGGGTTCGAGCCCGAAGGACGCAGTCAGCGCGATGTCGCCGCCAAGCTCGATATACTCCACGGGCACCTTATACTCCCGATAGGGATACAGCGACGGCAGCGCCAGAGAGAGAAATGCGTCCAGATAGATACTCGGACACTTGATTCCCACTGTGACCCAGGCCTTGAGGAAGCCTGGCAGGTTTTCTCTGAAAATCGGTTCCACCAGGTTGTTCTTGATCGGGTCAGAGATCGTCGGTTCATACTGATAAAACCTCCACCCCTGAAACACGGCGTCCACTGCCTCAAGCTCCTCCTGATTGAGCATCTGAGGCGCATACAGCCGCACGCGTGCCAGCTGCTGAATCGGCACCGAAAACATCTCCACGATGCTCCCGGACTGCGCATGGGTCGCTTCTTTGAGCCCGGCATTGATTCCCAGCGCCAGTAGTATGGCCAGAACGCCACACAGTGCCATGCGCAGATACCTTCTGTGAATCAGCAGCAGAAGCACCACCCACGCAATCATCGCATAGATCATGTTGTTGCGCAGCAGGCACGCAAGCACGCCGCTGACAACCTGAAGCACGCGGCGGCCGCGCGTGATGCCGCAGGCAATCTCCTCAAAGCACAGTGCCAGGAACAACGCCAGAAATGCGGAAAACAGCACATCCTTGGTGCAGTTGCTGGCAAAGGCCATGTGGGATGGATACAGTCCGAAAAACAGCATCGTCAGCCGCGCCGCACGCCGGGACATGCTGCGGGAAAGCGATGCGCAGACCTGCGCGAAGCAGAGGGACACCAGCGTCATCTGAATCACGCTGTACAGCGCGCCGCACTTCTCCATGGATTGAAACAGGTTGAAGAAGGAGATCGCAAAACGGATCAGCAGCGTATGCAGCAGCGGATGATGCGTTCTGTATTCATTATGCACGATTTCCAGCACCTGATTGGGACAGTCATATGTAAATGATCCCGGATACTCGATCAGGAACATGGGCACATAGCAACAGAAGATGAACAGGAACGCACCCCATGTGCAGAAGGGCTTTTTTTCATCCGCGTCCGGCTTCATTTCGGTCTTCGGCAGCACATGGCGCATCAGCAGCCAGAGCGCCGCCAGCGCCACCGGCAGCGCCAGCGCAAACCGCGCCACTGCCGCGCGCCACTGGATGAACCCCACCTCGTCGATCTGCGAGCAGAAGGCGTACAGGACCGCGTAGACCAGCGCGCCAAGCAGCAGCACCGCGCGTCTTCTTGCGCATCCGGTCCGCCGGTTCTCTGGCGCCGAGGCCGTCCGTCGCAGCAGATCAAGCCTCATGATCCATTCCCCCTTTTGCTTTTCCGTCTTCCAGCGTTCCCCGCCTGAAAGCGAAGAGCGGAAGCACACAAACGAACGGATACATGTATCTCGCCTGCATGACCGGGCCGAACAGATACGGCACCCACAGCAGCACGATCAGCAGCTCGAGCCGGATTCTGTCCCGTCGGCCGCTGTAGATGTCATACAGAAAGAGCAGCATCATCAGCCAGTAGACCGCGCCCGTGTTGAACAGCCAGCGGATGACCGGTGTTTCAGCGGCGCCGGTCTCCCACAGGTGTTCATCGAGCCAGCGGCGAATGCCCGTGAAGCATTCAGGCTGCGTCAGGTTTTCCGCCCCGAACGGGCCGGACAGAACATCGCCATTGCATCCCGTCTCCAGATACTCTGCCGCCCCATGCCATACGCGATAGGGGTACAGCGACGGCAGCGCCAGATTGAGGAAAGCATCCAGATACACAGCAGGACACTTGGCCCCGACAGAGGCCCAGGTTTTCAAAAAGTCACCCAGATTCTCTTCAAAGACCTGGTCCACGATGTTGTTTTTGATTTCGTCCGAGAGTGTCGGCTCGTACTGATAGAATCTCCACCCCTGATAGACCGTGTCAATCACGTCCATCTCCGCCTGATCAAGCGCCTGCGGCGCATACAGCCTCACGCGCGCCAGCTGCTGAATCGGCACGGAAAACAGCTCAATGACATCGCCCGACTCCGCATCGGTTGCCGCCTTGAGCCCTGCGTTGATGCCCAGCGACAGTGCACAGATCAGCAGCCCATACAGCGCCATCCGACGAAAGTTCTTTCGTACGATCAGCAGGACGATGACCCATGCGATCATCGCATAGATCATGTTGTTGCGCAGCAGGCACGCAAGCACGCCGCTGACAACCTGAAGCACGCGGCGGCCGCGCGTGATGCCGCAGGCGATCTCCTCAAAGCACAGCGCAACATAAAGCGCCAGAAACGCGGCGAACAGCACGTCCTTGGCACAGTTGCTTGCAAAGGCCATGTGCAGCGGATACAGGCCGAAGAACAGCATCGACAGCCGCGCAGCACGCCCCGACACACTGCGGGAGACGGACGCACAAAACTGCGCGAAACAGAAAGCGACGAGTACCATCTGTATGATGCTGTACAGGGCTGCACAGCGATTCATCGAGCCCAGCACGCCACGCAGGGAAACGCAGAAGCGAATCATCAGCGTATGAAGCAGCGGATAGCCACTGGAATACGCCTGGCTGGCAATCTGAGCCGCCTCCGATTGTGTGTCATAGGTAAACGACCCCGGATACTCGATCAGGAACATGGGCACATAGCAGCAGAGGATGAACAGGAACGCGCCCCATGTGCAAAAGGGCTTTTTTTCCTCCGCGTCCGGCTTCATTTCGGTCTTCGGCAGCACATGGCGCATCAGCAGCCAGAGCGCCGCCAGTGCCACCGGCAGCGCCAGCCCAAACCGCACCGCTGCCGTGCGCCACTGGATGAACCCCACCTCGTCGATCTGCGAGCAGAAGGCGTACAGCGCCGCATAGATCACCGCGCCGATGAGCAGCGTGAGCGGCCGTCGCAGGCTTTTCTGATTCTCCATCCGGTCCCCCTTACCGCACACAGCGGATGATCCAGTAGCCGCCGTCGCGGGCGATGACCTCGGCGCTGTCGTAGAGCGTTTTCAGGAACTTGAGCGCGCTGGGCGCGCCCTGCTGCTTGCGGATGACCAGGTAGAGCGCGCCGCCCGCGCGCAGATGCGCCTTCGCGTCCTCGAACATCCCGTAGATGACCGCCTTGCCCGCGCGGATCGGCGGGTTGGTGATCACCGCGTCAAATTCGCCCTCGATGGCGGCAAAGCCATCGGAGAGCAGCGCGGCGGCCTGCATGCCGTTGGCCGCGACGTTCTGCCGGGCCAGCGCCAGCGCGCGCTCGTTGATGTCCGCCATCGTCATGCGCACCTGCGGATGCGCGGCGAGCGTCAGCACCGTCATCGCGCCCCAGCCGCAGCCCATGTCCAGCACGTCGCCGGACAAATCCTCCGGCAGCGACGCGCAGAGCAGCTCGCTGCCCGGGTCGATGTGCTGCTTGGAAAACACCCCGGCGTCCGTGCAAAAGCGCAGCGTCCGCCCGGCAAACACGTGGTTGAAATGCCGGTCCTCGTGCCCGCTGGTGGGCGAGGCCGTGTAGTAGTATTCTGGCATGGATTGCCTCCGTTCATCTTGTAGTACTCTCAAATAAGCCAAACCTTGCAATAATAACCCGTCAGGTAACGCTTCGCTCCCTGACTACTTTTTCTTGGATCGCTTCGCGATTTGAAAACGTTGGGGGATTTCATCCCCCAAGCCCCTAGCCTGGGGATATTATCCCCAGACCCCTTCTTCGCTTCGCGCTTATGGCACGCTTTTTTTGAAAACACTCGCGCTCACGGCGCATCCTGCCCGAGCAGCGCCACTTCCTCCTCCGTCAGCTCGCGCCACTCGCCCGGCGCAAGCGCAGGATCGAGCGGGAGCGCGCCAATCTGAAGCCGCTTCAAATAAGTAACCGTCCGCCCGCGCGCCAGGAACATGCGCTTGACCTGGTGATACTTTCCCTCCGTCACGCGCACGCGCGCCTCGCTCTGCTGCGGACCGCTGGAAAGGATGTCAAGCCGCGCGGGCCGCGCGTCGAACGCGCCGTCCGCATCCTCGATGTGCAGGCCCGCGGCAAACGCCTCCGCGTCCGCCGCCGTCAGCGGGCCGTCCACGCGCGCCAGATACACCTTGCCCACGTCGTGCTTGGGCGAGATGATCCGGTGGGCGAGCTGCCCGTCCGAGGTGATGACGAGCAGTCCCTCCGTATCCTTGTCAAGACGCCCGGCGGGCATGCAGCCCATCGCGGCGTACAGCGGCGGCAGCAGGTCCATGACCGTCCTCTGCTTCGGGTCGCGCGCGGCGGTGAGCACTCCCTGCGGCTTGCACAGCATCACATGGCGCACGGGCTTGTAGCACAGCCGCCGTCCGCCCACACACACGGCGCTCGCCTGCGCATCGACCTGCATGCCCGCGTCCCGCGCGGGAACGCCGTCCACCGTTACGCGCCCTGCGCGGACCAGCTCACGCACCTGCGCGCGCGTGCCCTCGCCCATCGTCGCCAGCAGCCTGTCCAGCCGCATCCTCTCGCCCATGCTCCTCCCGCCCTTCCTCCGCGCCCAGCGCGGCTGTATCTTGTTTATTATACAGCAGGCGCAGGGCAAAATCAAATTAATTCGCTCGCGCCGCGCAGCCGCGTCCCGGGCGCTCCGGGACGTAATTCGCCCGGCTGGACACTTTGCGCTTACAAACTGACCGTACCGTTCCCGGTTTGATGGAAACGTCACATCATTTTGCTTTCCCTTTTGCATAGTTCATGGTATAATGAAACCACATGGGGCAAAGGGGTGCGTATGCATTCCTGTCTCCCAGGCCGAACAGGCACGACAAACCCAATATCACAGGAGTGTGTTTACTATGAGGAAGAAGCAATGCGTAGCCATGCTGCTGGCGGGCGGCCAGGGCAGCCGTCTGGGCATCCTGACCAAGAAGGTCGCCAAGCCGGCGGTTCCCTACGGCGGAAAGTATCGCATCATTGACTTTCCGCTCTCCAACTGCACCAATTCGGGCATCGACGTCGTCGGCGTGCTGACGCAATACCGTCCGCTCGAGCTCAACGCCTACATCGGCTCCGGCTCTCCGTGGGACCTGGACCTGTCCAACGGCGGCGTCTTCGTGCTCCCGCCGTACCAGACCGGCAAGACCGGCGAGTGGTACAAGGGCACGGCCAACGCCATCTATCAGAACATCCCCTTCATCGAGCAGTGGGACCCGGAGTACGTGCTCGTGCTCTCCGGCGACCACATCTACAAGATGGATTACAACGCCATGCTGCGCGCCCACATCCAGAACGGCGCGGACCTGACCATCGCCGTGCGCGAGGTCCCGTGGGAGGAGGCGCCGCGCTTCGGCATCCTCAACACGGATGAGAACAACCAGATCACCGAGTTCGAGGAGAAGCCCGCCCATCCCAAGAGCAACAAGGCGTCCATGGGCGTGTACATCTTCAACTGGAGCAAGATGCGCAAGTACCTGGAGCTCGACGAGGCCGATCCCGCCTCCGAGAACGACTTCGGCAAGAACATCATTCCGACGATGCTCGGCCAGGGCGAGCGCCTGTTCACCTACACCTTCGACGGCTACTGGAAGGACGTGGGCACCATCGAATCCCTCTGGGAGGCGAACATGGACCTGCTCACCCTGCCCATGCCCATCGACCTGTATGACAAGCGCTGGCGCATCTACGCCCGGAACCCGGGCATGCCGCCGCACTGGATCGCCGACGGCGCCAAGGTGGTCGATTCCCTGATCACCGAGGGCTGTGAGGTCCGCGGCGTCATCAACCACTCCGTGCTCTTCGCGGGCGTGACCGTGGATACCGGCGCGGAGATCACCGACGCGGTCATCATGCCGGGCGCGGTCATCGATCGCGGTGCGATCGTGCGCCGGGCGATCGTCGCGGAGAACGCGCACATCTGCGCGGGCGCGGTCGTCGGCGAGGAGACCGGCAAAATCGCTGTCGTCGGCCCGAAGGCCACGATTGCCCCGGGCGACAAAGTGGCCGCCGGCGTCCAGGTGGACGCCGATGCGCAGTAAGGAGGGAACCCCACAATGAAAGACGTCATGGGTTTGATCTATACCGGTGAAAACGACATTCACCTCGGCGAGCTGACCAGCCAGCGCGCGGTCGCCGCGCTGCCGATTGCCGGCCGCTACCGCGTCATCGACTTCCAGCTCTCTTCCATGGTGCACACGGGCATCAAGAACGTGGGCGTCATCACGCAGAAAAACTACTCCTCCCTGATGGACCACATCGGCTCCGGCCGTGAGTGGGATCTGCACGGCAAGCAGGGTCTCACCATCCTGCCGCCGTTCCTGACCCGCGACAACATGGGCGTCTACTCCGGCCTGCTCGACGCCCTCAAGTCGAACCTCACGTTCCTGCGCCTGTCCCGCCAGGAGTACATCGTGCTGACCAACAGCCACACGGTCTACAACATCGACTACACCGACGCGCTGCGCCAGCACGTGGAGACCGGTGCGGACATCACTGTGATGTACACCCGCGCCAGCCGCGCCTCCACCGGCACCGAGGGCGGCGACGACACCTACCTGACCGTTGCCGAGGACGGCACGATCACCGGCATGGAGATCGGCTCCGCCACCCCGTCGAGCGACTGCGCGTCCCTCAAGATCTACATCACCAAGCGCGAGCTGCTGCGCCAGCTGGTCGAGCAGTGCGCCGCCAACGGCATGCACCACTTCGGCCGCGACCTGCTCCAGCGCAACGTCAACAACGGCAGCCTGAGGATCATGGGCTATGAGTACAAGGGGCTGGCCTGCCAGATCGATTCCATCCAGGCCTACTTCAACTTCAACATGTCCCTGCTGGATCCCGAGGTTCGCCGCCAGCTCTTCCCGACGGAGCGCCCGGTCTACACCAAGGTGCGCGACGACCTGCCCGCCCGCTACCTGGGCGAGAGCCAGTGCTCCAACTCCCTGGTGGCCAACGGCTGCGTCATCGAGGGCACGGTCATCAACTCGGTCCTCTTCCGCGGCGTGAAGGTCGCCAAGGGCGCCGTCGTCAAGAACTCCATCATCATGCAGGACGCCCAGATTCAGGAGGGCGCGGAGATCGACCACTGCATCCTGGACAAGCAGAGCGTCATCCGCCGCAACGGCCGCCTGATCGCGCCCGCCGCGTATCCCATCGTCATCGCCAAGAACGTCGTAATCTAACGCTTGCGGGGGCTGCACAAAGGCGCGCTTTTGTGCAGCCTTTTTGGAAAGCGTCACGTCATTTTGCTCGAAGGAGGTACCCACATGAAGATCCTGTTTGCAGCTTCCGAGTGCGTCCCGTTCATCAAAACCGGCGGCCTGGCCGACGTGGTCGGCGCGCTTTCCCCGGTGCTCAGGGAGCGCGGCCACGACGTGCGCGTCATCCTGCCGCTGTACGCCGCCATCCCGGAGAAGTACACCAAAGACATGAAGCTCGAGTGCGAGTTTGAGGTGGAGCTGTGCTGGCGCAGGCAGTACTGCGGCATCAAATCCCTCGTGTATCAGGGTGTCACGTTCTACTTCGTGGACAACAACTACTACTTCGGCCGTCCCTACATCTACGGCCTGGGCGGCGACGAGTACGAGCGCTTCGGCTTCTTCTCCCGCGCCGTCATCGACGCGCTGGTGCACCTTGACTTCCGCCCGGACGTCGTGCACTGCCATGACTGGCAGACCGGCATGATCCCGGCCCTGCTCAAGATCCAGTACGCGCACTTCCCGTTCTATCAGGACATGAAGACCGTGTACACCATCCACAACCTGCAGTATCAGGGTGTGTTCCCGATCAAGGCCGTGCAGGATACGCTGGGCCTGGGCGACAGCCTGTTCACCGCGGACAAGCTGGAGTGCTACGGCTGCGCGAACTACATGAAGGCCGGCCTCGTCTACGCGGACGAGCTGACCACCGTGTCCCCGAGCTATGCGGATGAGATTCAGACCGCGTTCTACGGCGAGCGCCTCGACGGCCTGCTGCGCGCGCGCAAGGATCAGCTCTCCGGCATCCTCAACGGCATCGACATCAACGATTACGATCCGGCGAAGGACCCGATGATCTACGCCAACTATGATCCGTATCACCTGGGCGGCAAGGAATACTGCAAGCAGGAGCTGCAGAAGGAGCTCGGCCTGAACGTCGATCCGAAGGCGCCGCTGGTCGGCATCATCTCCCGCCTGTCCAACCAGAAGGGCCTCGACCTGGTGGAGTGCGTCATCCGCGAGCTGATGGGCACGGGCATCCAGCTGGTCGTGCTGGGCATGGGCGAGGCGAAGTACACCAACCTGTTCTCCTGGGCGGAGAGCGAGTATCCGGGCCGCCTGGCCGCGCGCTTTGCGATGAACCATCAGCTGGCCCACCGCATCTACGCCGGCAGCGACATGTTCCTGATGCCCAGCCAGTTTGAGCCCTGCGGCCTGTCCCAGATGATCGCGCTGCGCTACGGCTCCGTGCCGATCGTGCGCGAGACGGGCGGCCTGCGCGACACCGTGCTCTCCTACAACAAGTTCACGGACGCGGGCAACGGCTTCTCCTTCTTCAACTACAACGCGCACGACATGCTGCACACCGTGCGCCGCGCCGTGCACTACTACAAGAACAACCGCGAGGTCTGGTACAAGCTCATCGTCCGCGGCATGACCGGCGACTACAGCTGGTTCTCCTCCGCCGGCAAGTACATCGAGCTGTATGAGAAGGTGATCCGCCCGGTCACCGAGTTCCACCTCGCGCAGGAGGCTGCTGCCAAGGAGGCCAAGGCGGAAGAGGTCCCTTTCGTTGAAGCCGCTCCGGACGCCCCGGCCGCTCCGGAGACGCCCGCTGCGGAAGAGCCCGCTCCGGCCATCGCAGAGACCCCGGCCAAGGAAGCCCCGGATGCTCCGGCCGCTGAGGCTGCCCCGGAGGCTCCGGCCAAGCCCAAACGCGCTCCGCGCAGGAAGAAGGCCGAGGAGGCCCCGGCCGCTCCGGCCACCGAGGAAGCCCCGGAAGCTCCGGCCAAGCCCAAGCGCGCCCCGCGCAGGAAGAAGGCCGAGGAGGCCCCGGCTGCTCCGGCCGCCGAGGAGGCTCCGGCCAAGCCCAAGCGCGCCCCGCGCAGGAAGAAGGCCGAGGAGGCCCCGGCTGCTCCGGCCGCCGAGGAGGCTCCGGCCAAGCCCAAGCGCGCCCCGCGCAAGAAGAAGACCGAAACCGCTGAATAAGCCCTTTCATACACACCCCGTCCGCTCCCAGCGGGCGGGGCCGTGTGTTTGAGGGCGTTTGCTTCCAGCATCTTCCGACACTCTCCCGAAGGAGCATCTATGCCATTCATTCGCAAGCATGCCTCTGCGCTGGCCGCGCTCTTTGCGCTGCTGTGCGCCGCCGCCGCGCCCTACATGATCCCCGAAAACCCGGACAGCGCCGTGTTCCGCAGCGGAACGCTGGGGCTGATTCTGCTGTGCGCCGCCGCCCTTCCCGCGCAGACCGCCCTGCGACGCGCCGACCGCCGGACGCTGTGCGTCTCGCTCGCGCTGGGCTGTCTGTTCGCGCTCGCGCTGAGCCTCGGCTCCGAGCTGTACATCTACGACGGCCTGCTGCGCGGCTTCGGCAGCCTCGTGCGGCGCATGGCCGTGCCGGTGATGGCGGCGCCGCTCCTGGGCGCGCTGATCGCCCGCCTGCTGATGCCCGCGGACTGCGCGCCTGCATCCCGCCTGCCGCGCTTCCCGCTGTGGGGCTATGCGCTCATCCTGTTCATCTGCTGGGTGCCGCTGCTGCTGGCGTACTTCCCCGGCATGCTCAACTACGACTTCATCGGCGAGTTCAACCAGCACCTGACGGGCGAGTACTCCAACCTGCATCCGCTGCTGCACAGCGCGATCATGAACGGCGTCATCGCCCTGGGCGAGGCGCTGCACAGCCGCACGCTCGGCGTGCTGCTGATGAGCCTGCTGCAGATGGCGCTGCTGGCGCTGGCGCTCGGCTATGCCTGCGCGTTCGTGCAGCGGCGCGGCGCGGGCCGGGGCACGATGCTCACGCTGACGGCGCTGTTCGCGCTGCATCCGGTCTTCTCCGTCATGTCCGTGTCGATGACCAAGGACACGCTCTTTGCCGCGGCGTTTCTCACGCTCTCGCTGCTGACCTTCGAGCTGCTCGAGCAGCCGGAGGCGTTCCTGCACAGCAGGCGGCGCTGCGTGCTGTTCGTCGCGACGGCTGTGGGCACGGCGCTGCTGCGCAACAACGGCCTGTTCGCCCTCACTCTGCTGCTGCCGGGCGCCGTGATCGCCGCACGCGGCGTTCGCAGGCGCGTCGCACTGCTGAGCGGCGCAAGCATCGCCGCCTGCTTCCTCACCACGGCGCTGCTCACGCTCATCTATGCCCCGCAGACGATGCCTTCCTTCCAGCTCTACAGCCTGCCCGCGCAGCAGCTCGTGCGCGCCTACAACAGCGGCAAGCTCAGCGAGGCGGACAAGGCGGAAATCGCCGGATGGTACGTCTCCGAGGAGGGGCTGATCGTCCATGAGCACCTGGCCGACGCGGCCAAGGGCTATCTCGATCGCGAGCGCATCGAGGCGGAGAGCGGCGAATTCCTGAAGCTCTGGGCCAGACACGCCAAAGCCTGCGCGCACGAATACCTCGAAGCCTTCCTGATGCTCAACGTCGGCTCCTGGTACCCCGACGACCGCTCCCACGCGACCATCTATCCGGACGCGACGTGGAGCGACAAGGGCTATCTACAGACGCAGGAATACGACATGACCGCCGAGGGCATCCATACGCGCTGCTTCCTGCCCGGCGTGCGCGACCTCTGCGAGCGCATCTGCCGGAACAATGAGGGGCAGGACATCCCCGTGCTCTCCGTGCTTCTGTGCACGGCAACGCCCTTCTGGGCGCTGCTGCTCGCCGTCGCCGCGCTCATCACCCGCCGCCGCACGCGCCTGATGCCCGCTGCGCTGGGCGGACTGGGCCTGTGGCTGTCGTATCTGTTCGGGGCGTGCACGCTGCCGCGCTATGCGCTGCCGCTGTTCGCCCTCGCCCCCGCGCTGCTGGCCGTCGCCCTGCGCAGCCCCGCGCGAAAGGAGGAACCCGCATGCTCCGACTGATTCGGCGCTACGCCGCGGCCCTGGCCGCGCTCTCGATGGGGCTGCTGGCCCTGGCCGCGCCATACCTCATCCCCGCCAACCCGGACAGCGCGGTCTTCCGCTCCGGCACGCTGGGGCTGATCCTGCTGTGCGCCTGCTATGCACCCGTGCGCCGCGCGCTTGCGCGGCATGACGCGCGATCGCTCGTCTATGGCGGCGCGTTTGCGCTGATCTTCGCTGTCTGCCTGTCGCTAGGCTCGGAGCTGAGCGTCTACGACGGCCTGCTCCCCGGCATGGGCAGCCTGCTGCGCCGCCTCGCCGTGCCCGTGATGGCCGCGCCCGCGCTCGGCGCGCTCGCCTCCTTCCTCTTCACCCTCGCCCCGAAGGAAGACGCAGGCGAGCAGCGGCTCCTCCCGTTCCCCGTGTTTTTCCTGCTCTTTGCGCTGTGCTATGGCGCGGTGCTGCTGGCGCTCTGGCCGGGCATCATCTCGTTTGACTTCCCACATGAGATCGAGCAATACACCTCCGGCGAGTACTTCGCCGCCCATCCCGTGTTCCATACGCTGCTGCTCGGCGGGCTGTATCAGCTCGGCGAGGCGCTCTTTGGCTCCATGAACGCGGGCGCGGCGCTCTACAGCGTCGTGCAGCTCCTGCTGCTCGCGGCGATGTTCGCCTGGTCCTGCGTGTTTGTGCAAAGGCGCGTGCGCCGCCGCAGCGTGGTGCTCGCGCTGGCCGCGTTCTTCGCGCTGATGCCCGTGCACGGCGCGATGGCCGTCTCCACCGCCAAGGACCCGCTGTTCTCCGGCCTGTGCGTCGTGCTCTGCCTGCTCCTGTGGGAGATTGCCGAGGACCCGGACGCCTTCCTGTGCAGCGGCCCCCGCATCGCACGCTTTGCCGGGTGCTGCCTGGGCATCGCGCTGCTGCGCCACAACGGCGTATTCGCGTTTCTGCCCGCCTGCATCGCGCTGATCGCCGCCGCGAGGGGCCGCCGGGGCCGCGCGGCGCTCGTCGCCGTCTGCGCGCTGGCCGTCTCGATGGCCGCGCCCCGCGCGCTCGAGGCCGCCGTCGGCGCGCAGAGCGCTCCCAGCTCCGAGATGATGAGCGTGCCCTGCCAGCAGCTCATGCGCACCGCGGAGTACGCGGACGTCACCGAGGAGGAATATGCCGAGCTGAACAGCTGGTTCTCCGAGGTCACCTTCCGCTACCGCCCGCACTGCGCCGATCCCGCGAAGGGCGGCAACTTCGCGTTCGAGCGCTATCAGGAGGATCCGGGTGCGTTCTGGTCGATGGTCCTGCGCTATGCGAAGAAGTATCCGCGCACGTTTGTTGAGGCGTTTCTCGAGAACTGCGTCGGCCTCTGGGCGCCGGACGACGTGAGCCACGCCCATTCGCTCGGCGGCGAGGAGGGCGAATACGTCTATCTGACGACGCTCTACACCTACACGGGCTATGACATCGACGCCACAAGCAAGCTGCCCGCGCTGCAAAAGCTGATTTACGCCTTCATGCATGACTCCGTACAGCAGAAATACCTGGTGCTCGCCCAGCTCTTCGCCCCGGCGACGTACAGCTTCCTGTTGCTGCTGGCGACGCTGCTGCTGGCCAAGCGCGGCCACGGGCGTCTGGCGCTGACGGCGCTGCCGCTGTGGGGCATCTTCCTCTCGCTGCTGTTCTCGGCGGGCATCTTTGTGCGCTACGCCTATCCGATCATGAGCGGCGCGCCCGTGCTGCTGGCGCTGGCGCTGTTCAGGCGGGAGGACGCATAAGCGTTTTCCCTTCCATCATTGACAAAACGGCCCCGTATGCTCTATACTGGGGCCGTTGTTTTTACAGAAAGGGAGCTGCTCATGGACATTCAATCCGCCGTGCTTCAAAGCATCGCCGCGCATGCCGGCGCGTATACCGCCGCCAGCGACGCCATCTGGGATCACCCCGAGATCAACTTCCACGAGGATTTCGCCAGCGGAACCCTCATCCGCCTGCTCCGCGAAAACAGCTTCTCCGTCGAAACCGGGCTGTGCGGCCTGCCCAACGCCTTCCGCGCGCAGTACGGCAGCGGCAGACCCGTCATCGCGTATCTCGGCGAGTTCGACGCGCTCAGCACACTCAGCCAGAAGGCCGGCTGCGCCGTGCGCGAGCCGGTGGAGAGCGGCGCGCCCGGCCATGGCTGCGGGCATAACCTGCTCGGCGTAGGTGCGCTGGCCGCCGCTGTCGCCGTCAAGGAGCTCATCGAATCCGGCGCCGTGCAGGGTACCGTCGTCTATCTCGGCTGTCCGGCCGAGGAGACCGCCAGCGCAAAGGCGTTTCTCGCCCGCGACGGCGCCTTTGCCGGGATCGACGCCATGCTCACCTGGCATCCCTGGGACTACAACGGCATCTGGCCGGGCGGCTCGCTGGCCAACGTGAAGATGCTCTTCCGCTTCCACGGGCAGAGCGCGCACGCCGCGTCCAGCCCGCACCTCGGGCGTAGCGCGCTCGATGCGCTGGAGCTGATGAACGTGGGCGTGCAGTTCCTGCGCGAGCATGTGCCGGACGACACGCGCATCCACTACGCCGTTACCGATGCGGGCGGCGCGTCGCCCAACGTCGTGCAAAACCGCGCGGAGGCGGTCTATCTGGTGCGCTCCCCACGCCTTGGCGACCTGGCGGACATCCGCGCCCGCGTGGAGGACTGCGCGCGCGGCGCCGCGCTGATGACCGGCACGTCGGTGGAGATCGAGTTTGTCAAGGGCTGCTCGAATCTGCTGGCCAACTCCGCGCTCGACGAGGCGCTGCTGGAGAGCATGCGCTCGATCGGCGTGCCGTCCTATACGCAGGAGGAGCTGGCGCTGGCCGCCTCGCTGCATGCCGCGCTCGAGTCCCCGGAGACGACGCTCGCGCGCCTTTCCCGCCGCTGCGACAGCCGCACGCGCGAGGCACTGCTTGCGTATCAGGGCGAAGCGCTGTACACGTTCATCGCGCCGTATACGCCGGGCGACGCGCCGGTGATCCCCGTTTCCACGGACGTGGGCGACGCGAGCTGGTGCGCGCCGACCGGCCAGGTCTCCGCCGCGGCATGGGCTGCGGACACGCCCGCGCACAGCTGGCAGGCCGTCGCCATGGGCAAGAGCGGCGTGGCGCACAAGGCGATGCGCTTCGCCGCGGCGACCATCGCGCTGACGGGCGCGCGGATGATGGCGGAGCCGGAGCTGCTCGCGCGCGTGAGCGCCGAGTTTGCCGGGCGCATCGCCAGCGAGCCGTACCGCTGCCCGATCCCCGCGGATGTGGTTCCCCGCCTCTGATATGAATTTTTATTCATTCCATATTGCATGTTTATGCATTCCTGTGGTATAATGGGGAGCATATCCGGAAAAAAGGAGAGGGCGAGCCATGCCGAAGGACCAGATCATCGACAACAGCGACATGAATTTCATCAACAAAGCGAACATACTGATCGAGGCGCTGCCATACATCCAGCGCCTGTGGGGGAAGACGCTTGTCATCAAGTACGGCGGCAACGCGATGGTCAACGAGGACCTGACGCGCAAGATTCTGGAGGACGTGACGCTGCTCAAGTATGTGGGCATCAATCCGATCCTGGTGCACGGCGGCGGGCCGGAGATCAACGCGATGCTTGCGCGTGTGGGCGTGACGAGTTCATTCCACAACGGGCTGCGGATCACGGACGACGCGACGATGGAGATCGTGCAGATGGTGCTTGCGGGCAAGCTGAACAAGAACATTGCGGCGCAGATCAACACGCTGGGCGGCAAGGCGATCGGGCTATGCGGCAAGGATGCGCAGCTGATCCGTGTGACGAAGAAGCCGCCGCTTGCCGACGGTGTGGATCTGGGGCATGTGGGCGACATCATCAGCGTGAACACGAAGCTGCTGAACGCGCTGTGTGCGGACGAGTACATCCCGGTAATCTCTTCGATCGGCGTGGACGATCAGGGCGAGAGCTACAACATCAATGCGGACACGGCGGCGGCGGCAATTGCGACCGCGCTGAAGGCGGAGAAGCTGATTTATCTGACGGACATTGACGGTGTACGGCGCGATCCGGCGGACCCGACGACGCTCTATCCGATTCTGACGGTGGAGCATGCGCGCGCGCTGATTGAGGAAGGGATCATCACGGGCGGGATGATTCCGAAGGTGAATTCCTGCATCAATGCGATTGAGAACGGCGTGCGGCGGGTACACATCCTGAACGGCACGATACCGCATCCGATCATTCTGGAAATCTTCACCGACCGGGGCATCGGCACGATGTTCGAGGCGGGCTGAACCCGCACCCACCTCGCTTCGCGGGCGGGCTGTGCCCGCACCCGGTTCGCTTCGCGCCTGACTAAAGGCGTTTCGGTCGGGCGGAAGGCCCTCCGAAACGCGGTGCAGGTTTGAGCCGCTCTGTGCCTCAGACCCGTATTCTTCGCGCGGAGGGCGCTCGGCGGGCTGTGCCCGCACCCACACTGCTTCGCGCCTGACTGAAGGCGTTTCGGGCGGGCGGAAGGCCCTCCGAAACGCGGTGTCGATTTGAGCTACTCTCTGCCTCAGACCCGTATTCTTCGCGCGGAGGGCGCTCGGCGGGCTGTGCCCGCACCCGGTTCGCTTCGCGCCTGACTAAAGGCGTTTCGGTCGGGCGGAAGGCCCTCCGAAACGCGGTGCAGGTTTGAGCCGCTCTGTGCCTCAGACCCGTATTCTTCGCGCGGAGGGCGCTCGAATACTTGTCCTGGCGGGCGGGGTACGATATGGAACGCCATTTCACCGAATCACAGAAGCGATCAAGCATCAAGGATTATACACAAGGAGCACGGACATGAAACCCAAAATCTACATCGACGGCAGCGAAGGCACGACCGGCCTGCGCATCCACGAGCGGCTGGCCCCGCGCGGCGACATCGAGCTGCTGCACATCGACCCGGCGCTGCGCAAGGACCCGGCGGCGCGCGGGGCGCTCATCAACGAGGCGGACATCGTCTTCCTCTGCCTGCCGGACGCCGCCGCGCGCGAGGCCGTCTCGCTGGCGGTAAGCGGCACCACGCGCATCATCGACGCCTCCACGGCGCACCGCGTCGCGCCCGGCTGGGCCTACGGCTTTCCGGAGCTTTCCCCGGCGCACCGAGCGGCCATCGTGAGCGGCAGTCGCATCGCGAACCCCGGCTGTCATGCGACGGGCTTCATCTCGCTCGTCTATCCGCTGGTCGCCTCGGGCATCCTGCCTGCGGACGCAGTCGTGCCCTGCTTCTCGCTGACGGGCTACAGCGGCGGCGGCAAGAAGATGATCGCGCAGTACGGGGCCGGGGACCGCGACAGCGAGCTGGATTCCCCGCGCCTCTACGGTCTGACGCAGGTGCACAAGCACCTCCCGGAGATGCAGAAGGTCTGCGGCCTGACGCGCGCGCCGCTGTTCACGCCGATCGTCGCAGACTACTACGCCGGCATGCTCGTCAGTGTGCAGCTGGATGCGTCGCAGCTGCGGGGCATCTCCTCGCTGGCGCAGCTGCACGCGTGCTACGCCGACCACTACGCGGGCGCGAGGCTCGTGCGCGTGCTCCCGGCCGACGCGCAGGCGCAGGTGGGCGGCTTCCTCGCCGCGAACGCCCGCGCGCTGTGGGACGGTCTGGAGATCCTCGTCACCGGCAACGACGAGCGCATGGTCGTCTCCGCGCGCTTTGACAACCTCGGCAAGGGCGCATCCGGCGCGGCCATCCAGTCGATGAACCTGATGCTCGGCTGCGATGAGGCGACCGGACTGAACGCCTGACCTGCAGAACAGAAAGGAATCCCCATGAAACTCGATGAGATCAGGGCGCTGGACAGCGCCCACTTCCTCGGCGTCTTCGGCGAGCGCAATCCCGTGTGCTTTGTGCGCGGCGAGGGCTCGACGCTCTACGATCAGGACGGCAAGGCCTACACCGACCTGTTCGCCGGCATCGCCGTCAATGCGCTGGGCTACCATCACCCTGCTGTGACGGACGCGCTGATTGCGCAGGCCGAGGCGGGCATTCTGCACACCTCCAACCTCTACTATGTCGAGCCGCAGGCGAAGCTGGCCGCGCTGCTGTGCGCGCACACGTTTGCCGACCGTGCGTTCTTCTCCAACTCCGGCGCGGAGGCCAACGAGGGCGCGATGAAGCTCGCCTGCAAGTACTTCTACGCGCAGGGCATCGACCGCTACAAGATCATCAGCGCCGACCACTCCTTCCACGGCCGCACGCTGGCGACCGTCGCCGCGACCGGGCACGACTACTATCAGGAGCCGTTCCGCCCGCTGCTGCCGCAGGGCATCTCTCAGGTGCCCTACAACGACATCGACGCGCTGCGCGCCGCCATCGACGAGCACACCGCCGCGGTCATGCTCGAGCCGATGCAGGGCGAGGGCGGCGTCACGCCCGCCGATCCGGCGTATCTGCGCGCGGTACGCGACCTGTGCGACGAGCAGGGCATCCTGCTCATCCTCGACGAGGTGCAGACCGGCGTCTGCCGCACCGGCACGTTCTACTGCCACGAGCAGTACGGCGTCACGCCCGACATCATGACCAGCGCGAAGGGCCTGGGCTGCGGCTTCCCCATCGGCGCGATCCTCGCCAGCGAGAAGGTTGCCGGAAAGATTGCCATCGGCGACCACGGCTCCACGTTCGGCGGCAACACGCTGGCGACGGCCGTCTCCCTCTCGGTGGTCTCTTACATGCTGGAGCACGACTTCTCCGGCGTCGCCCGCGAGAAGGGCGCGCATCTGATGGCGGCCCTGCGCGCCATCGACAGCGACAGGATCGTCGAGGTGCGCGGTCTGGGCATGTTGCTGGGCGTGCAGCTCCCGCCGGAGGTCGCCGCGCGCGATGTCTCGCGTGCGATGCTCGCCCGCGGCTTCGTCGTGGGCACGGCCTCGGGCAACGTGCTGCGCATCGCCCCGCCGCTCGTCATCACCTATGAGGAGATGGACGCGTTCGTCGCCGCGCTCGCGGAGGAGCTGAAATAAACGGATCACGAAACAGGCACAGCAGGGCTTTCCCCGCTGTGCCTGTTGTTTTATACTAATTCGCAATTAAAATGCTTAACAGAGCGCATCAGATTTTTCGTACTGACGAAGCCGAGTGAAGTGAGGCGTTACTCACGGTACGTTGAACGGAACGAGGCAAAGTCAGGGCGGAAAAGATGGTGCGCGGATTAAGCCATTTTAATAAGAATTAG
>CAMENN010000046.1 GCA_945928315.1 uncultured Clostridia bacterium | reverse complement strand
CCAGATCGCTCTGCTTGAACGTGCGGATCATGATGCCGTCCACCATGCGGGAGAGTACCTGCGCTGTGTCGCTGATGGGCTCGCCGCGGCCAAGCTGGATATCCGAGGTGGACAGGAACAGCGCGGTGCCGCCCAGCTGCGTTGCACCGACCTCGAAAGAGACGCGCGTGCGGGTCGAGGATTTGGCGAAGATCATCGCCAGTGTCTTGCCGGACAGGCAGGTTTGCTTCTGACCCGCCTTCTGCATGGCCTTGAGCTTCAGGGCGAGGGAGAGGCACTGGTAGATCTCATCCTCGGACCAGTCCTGCAGCGTCAGCAGATGCTTCTGGGAAAAAGCCGCCTTGGGCTCATAATCAAAAAGGTTCATGGAAATCCTCCTCTTCAGCGTGTGATACTGCATGATTATACATCAGTCACGCATAATATTCAAGTCATTCTGCGTTTTTTTCCGAGATTCTCCCTGGAAGGCGTACAATCCGCCGATTTTTCACCGAAAATTCGTTTTACTCTTGAAATTCACACGGTTTCAGGATAGAATAAACAGGGATTTTTTGTAGAGAGAAGGATTTGCTGGTGAATATCGTGCTGATCGGCATGCCCGGCTGCGGAAAGAGCACCGTCGGCGTGCTGCTGGCCAAGGCGCTGGGCATGGCGTTTGTGGATACGGATGTGGTGCTGCAGGCCAGGGAGGGGCGAAAGCTCCAGCAGATGATCGATGCCATGGGCATCGACGCCTTTTTGAAAAGGGAAGAGGAAGCCATCCTCTCGCTTTCCTGCGACAGGACGGTCATCGCCACCGGCGGCAGCGTCGTCTACGGCCGGGACGCGATGAAAAGCCTGCACGAGCGCGGGACTGTGGTCTATATCCGCCTGCCGTTTGCGGAGATCGAGCAACGGCTGCAAAACCTGGCCACGCGCGGCGTGACGCTGCGGGAGGGACAGACCCTGCGGGACCTCTACGACGAGCGCGTGCCGCTGTATGAGGCAGAGGCGGACATCGTCTTCGAGGGGAGCGGCGGCGACATCGAACAGACCGTCGCTGCACTGACGGCGCGGCTTGCCGGAGTCTGTGAGGCACGGCATGGCGTCTGAGGTTTGGGACCTGTACGACGCGCACGGGCACCGCACCGGCCGCACCATGACGCGGGGTGAGGACGTCCCTGCGGGGCTGTATCATCTGGCGGTGCACATCTGGCCGCGGAACAGCCGGGGCGAGTTTCTGGTGCAGCGGCGCGCGCCGGGCGTGCAGTGGAAGCCCAACCTCTGGGCTGTCACGGGCGGCTCCGCGGTCAGCGGGGAGAACGCCGTGACCGCCGCGCGCAGGGAGCTGCGCGAAGAGATTGGCTACGACGCTGCGGTGGACGAGATGGAGCAGGTGGCCTGCCTTCGCCGGACCAATTCCTTCTGCGGTGTGTATTCGCTGCGCATCGACTGGCCCGCAGAGCGCTTTGTGCTGCAAAGGGAAGAGGTCAGCGCCGTGCAGTGGTGCGACAGTGCAAGGCTCATGCGCATGGTCGCCGAGGGCATGCTCTACAACTATGGTGACGCGTATTTCAGGATGCTGTTTGAATACGGGCGGCGCGCACAAGACGGCGACCGCCCGAAACGATTTGAGGATTGATGGATGAAGAAGCTGTATTTTTCCACCTTTGTGCCTGGCCTTGAGCGGCCGGTGGAGGCCATGCTGCGCAAGGAAGGCGGCGTCGCCGTGGAGCGCGTACTGCCTGGCGCGGCCCTCTACCGCAGCGTGCGCACCCCGGCGTTTTCCTTTGTGCATCAGAGCTTTCAGGTGCTCTTTCAGATGAAGCCCGTCGCCGGCGCGGACGACGCCGTGAAGCGCCTGCTCGCCACCGGCGGCTGGCTCGACCGTTTCCCGTATGAGGAGACGGAGGGCAAGAAGTTCCGCATCGTCACCGCGCAGGGCGATCAGCTCGTTGCGGCGAATATGCGCTATGTGGACATGCTGGAAAAGGCCATCTGCGAGAACACCGGCATGCGCACCAACCGCGAGCGCCCGGACGTGGAGCTTTGGATTCTCTGCCGTCCGGAGGCCGCGTATTTCCTCTGGCGCCTTGGCAAGCGCTCGAACGTCAAGCAGGAGGGCCAGCTGCGCAGCGACGTGAGCGCGGTGATCGCGTTCCTGGCTCAGGCGGGCAACCGCAACGCGGCGGTGCTCAGCTGCTCCGGCACGGCGATTCCCGCAGCGCTCAAGGCTGCGGGCGCGCGCACGGTGACGTGCGTCTGCCCGGACCACGCCACGGCGAAGCTGGTTTCCGGCAAGCTCTCGGGCGTGCGTGTCTGCGAGGGCTCCAGCGGATATACCGACCTGGCCGACGCGAGCCAGAGCGCCGTGGTGCTCTATGTGCCCGTCAAGTCCGAAGCCGGCGAAAAGCAGGCCTCCGAGCTGCGCAGCGCGCTGTTTGAGGCCCGCCGCGTGCTCGAGGCGGAGGGGCGGCTGATCATCGTCGCATCCCTTGCGCATGCGCAGACCACGCTGCGCAAGACGCAGGGCGTCCGCCCGCTGGCGCGCTATGACCTGACGCTCAGCGGCCAGAAGAGCGCCGTCTGGGTGTTCTGCCCGCAGGATGAAAGCGATTCCGAGGCGTAACGCCTCTGACCCTGGAAAGCTGGACGCAAAATGAGCGCGAAAAAAAAGAGAAAGAAAAAGAAGGGCGGCCCGGGCGCGCTGATTGCCGTGCTGCTGGTAATCGTCGCGGCTGTGGCGGGCGTCGTCATCTGGCAGGCACGGAGCTACCTGTCAGGCAACGCGACCGCCGCCGTCGTGAAGGCGAGCGCCCCGCTGGGCAACTCCTATTCCGGCACGCTCGTCGTCGCGCGGAACGAGACACTGTATGAGACGGAAAACATGACCCGGATCGACTTCGTGGCCAGCGAGGGCAGCAGGGTCAGCAAGTCCGGTGTCATCTGCAAGGTCTATTCCTCGGGCTACAACCAGACGGAGATCAGCCGCCTGCAAAGCTACCGCGAGTCGATTCAGAGCTATCACACCAATCAGGTGCTGAGTACCTATGTGGACGCGGAGCTGGACAGCGACAACGAGGAGATCGCCTCGCTTGCCCAGCAGGTGCGCACGCTCGTGCAGGGCAAGGGCGTCGGCAGCCTGAGCAACCTGGAAAAGCAGCTGGACAGCGCGCTGACGGTGCGCAAGAACTATCTGCGTCAGAAGTATCCGGACGACCAGACGCTCTCCGAGCTGTACAAAATGGAAAACGACCAGCTCAAGAAGATCGAGAGCTGGACGACAACCTATACCGCCAGCGAGGACTGTCTTGTCAGCTTCTACACGGACGGCTATGAGCGCACCATCAACTCCACAACCTATTCGCAGCTGACGCCTTCGGACATGAAAAACGTCATCCGCGGCGTCGCCCCGGAGCAGTCCACCGTCTCCCGCGGCAGCGACCCGATCTTCCGGACGGTCGCGCAGGACGAGTGGTTTGCGCTGTTCCTGTGCTCGGACAAGGACTGGAACCCCGTTGTCGGCGAGTCCTACCGGATGCAGCTGGACGGCTTTGACAACTATATGATCGACGTGACGGTCGAGTCGTTTACGCGTGTGGGCAGCGACCTGCTGCTGCGCATGCGCGTCAACTCGAGCGTGGAGCCGGTGCTCAACGTGCGCACCTGCGGCGCGACGGTGGGCGATTTCGTCTCCGGTTTACAGGTGCCCATCCGCGCGCTGTACACGCTGGACAACATGATCGGCGTCGTCGTGCTCGACGGCGGCGTGCAGACGTTTGTGCCGGTGACGGTCGTCTCCTATCTGGATGAAAGCACGGCGTTTGTCCGGCCGACGCTCACCGGCTCTCCGCTGGAAGCCGGAAAGACCGTCATGCTGTTCTGATTTGCTTGGGAAGGAAGTCCATCTATGGATGAAATCACAGAGCGTGTCCGCGAGATCGAGCGCAGGCTCAACGCGGCTGCGCTGGAGCGCTGGGGCCGCGCGCCTCGGATCATCGCGGTGAGCAAGACCGTGCCCGCATCCCGGGTCAACGAGGTCAAGTCGGCGGGCATCCTGCGCCTCGGCGAGAACCGCGTGCAGGAAATCCTCGAAAAAATGCCCTATCTGGATGCATCCTTTCAGATTGACCTCATCGGGCGGTTGCAATCCAACAAGGTGAAATATATAATAGACAAGGTGTGCATGATCCAGTCCCTCGACCGCGATTCGCTCGCGCAGGAGATTGACCGTCGTGCGCAGCAGAAGCACCTGCGCATGCCGGTGCTCATACAGGTCAATATCGGCGACGAGCCACAGAAGGGCGGCGTCGCCGTCGATGAACTGTTTGCCTTTGCGCGCCGGTACGCGGCGCTGCCGGGGCTGGATGTGCGCGGCCTGATGGCCGTCATGCCGGATCTTCACGATGAAACCGCCCTGCGGCCGTACTTCGTGCAGATGCGCCGTCTGTTCGAGCAGCTTCGCGAGGAGGCCATCGACGGAACGCACATCGAGGAGCTCTCCATGGGCATGTCGGGCGACTACGAGCTCGCCGCGCAGGAGGGCGCCACGATGGTCCGCATCGGCTCGGCCATCTTCGGCGCGCGCCACTATCCGCAGCAGGATCAGCAAATACTCAAGGGGGATATACAAGCATGAGTCTTCTGGAGACGTTTTCCAAAAAGTTCGGCTTCACGACTGAAGAGGACGACGAGAACGGGATGGAGCCGGACGATCGCGAAATCGAGGAAGAGGATGTGGACGAAGAGGAGGACGAGGAGCCCCGCTTCTCCTTCAGGCTTCCGCAGAATCCCTTTTCCCGCAGGAGGCAGCAGACCTCCGCGCCCAGAAGCCGCACTGCGGCGCGCCGCGACGAGGAGGAGGAGGACGAGGACGAGCCGCCCCGGACGCAGCGCAGCGGCAATGTGATTCACGATCCGCGCATGAGCGCGCAGGCAGCCGCCTCTGCAGAGCCGCAGTACACGCACTGTGAGCGGATCGTCTGCGTACGCCAGATCGACGAGTGCCGCGAGATCATCAAGTGCCTGCTTCGCGGGGAGAGCGTGCTGCTCAACCTCGAGAACATCGATCCGAAGGACTGCGGCCGCGTGGTCGATCTGCTCAGCGGCGCGGCGTTCGCGCTGCAGGGCCGCATGCTCAAGGTGGCGCATCTATCTTACCTGCTGGCTCCGGAAAACGTGGAAATCATCGAGGGCAACCTCTATCCGGCCGGACAGGCCCGCTACCGCTGAGATGGCGGAGGAGAAGCTCGAGGCGCTCGCCGATGCGGCGCGCCTTGCCGCGCGGCGGGGCATCAGCCGCTTCACGCGGTTTCTCGATCCCGCACAGGCGGCTCAGGCCATGCAGGCGGCCCGCGAGCAGGGCGTCGTCTGTTCGCTGTGGGGCGGCTATGAGGATGCAGAGCGGACGATCGCCTGCTTTCATCCGCCGGAGGAGGCCGTCGGGCCGGAGCAGTATCCGCTCGTCTGCCTGCGCTCCAGGATTCAGACAAAATTTGGCACGATTACACACCGCGATCTTCTCGGTGCATTTATGGCTTTGGGCTTGACAAGATCGTGCATCGGCGATATGATCATAAGTGATACGGACGCCTGCCTCTTTGCAACGGAGGAAATGGCGGACTATATCGCGTCCACACTGATCAGCGCGGGCAGGGTGTCCCTGTCGTTTGCCGTACTCGACCGGATTCCGCCAATGCCGGAGCCCAAAGGGACATCATTTTCCGGCGTGGTCAGCTCGCTGCGGCTGGATGCCGTGCTGGCCTGCGCCTACCGGCTCTCGCGAAACGAAGCGTCGGAGGTGATCCGGGCCGGTCTGGTCAAGGTGGATCACCTGCCCTGCGAGCGCGTGGATCTCACGCTGCATGGGGGGGCGGTGCTCTCCGTCAGGGGACGGGGGCGCGTGCGTCTTTCCGCTGTGGGCGGTACAACCAGGAAACAACGTATCGGGATCACGCTTTTCCGGTACGAATGATGCATTGCACAGTCGAAAGGAGAGTTTTTCCCATGGCCATCACGCTGGACACGATCGTCAACAAGGTGTTCAAGGTCGTCAAGAACGGCTACGATAACAACGAGGTCGAGGCGTTCCTCGACGAGATTCTGGAGGAGATGGAGAACCGCGAGGCGCAGACCAACCAGCTCAAGGAGCAGGTTGCTGCGCTGACCCGCGAGCTCGAGGAGGCCCGCGCGCAGCTGGCTGCCAAGCCCGCCGCGCCTGTCGCAGCGACCCCTGCCGCGCCCGCTGCGGCGGACGACCGCCACTCCGCCGAGAGCTTCGAGCTGGTGCTCTCGAAGGCCAAGGGTGCCTACGAGGAGATCGTCTCCGCTGCGGACAAGCGCGCGGATGAGATCATCGCCAAGGCGAACGAGGACGCCGCGGCCATCCGCGGCAACGCGCAGAGCCAGATCACCGACCTGACGGAGAAGCTCGCCTCCCTGCGCAAGCAGACCAACGACTATTATGCCACCATCAAGCGCGCCGTCGATGCGCAGAACGCTTCGCTCGATCAGATCAAGAAGCTGCTCTGATTGGAAGCATACGCACAAGGCAGGGGGAAGCCCCCTGTCTTTTTTCCAGTCTGCGCCGGGAATTGAAATCCATGGATAACACCGCACGCCACGCGCCATGATAGGAGCGGAGGTGCGAGCCATGGAAGAGCTGCAAGGACTGGCCCGCCGGCTGGAGAAGATCGCCGAACGCATGGAAATGCTGCATATCGACGCCTACCTGCGCTATGTCCACAACTGGCGCAGGCGTTTTCTGATGGACTTTCTGAGCGGAATCGTCCGGGGAATCGGCTTCTCCGTCGGGTTTTCGATCCTGGGCGCACTGCTCATCTACATTCTGCGCAACATCGCGCTGGCCAATCTTCCGCTCATCGGCCGGTTCCTGGCGGAGCTGGTGCGCATCGTGGAAAACAACCTGTGAGGGACTTCGATGAACGTCAAAACAGGATGCCGGGCGCTCCCCGCGCTGATTGCCGCCTGCATATGGGCTGCGGATCAGCTGATCAAGCATGCCGTCCGCCAAGTCCCCTATGACAGCGTGCTGATGCGCGTACCGGGCGTATTGGAAATCACACATTGCGTCAATACGGGCGCCGCCTTCAGCATGCTCACCGGAAGAACGATGCTGCTAGCACTGCTCTCCGTGGCGCTGCTCGGCGCAATTCTCGTCTTCTTTATGCGCTGCACGCGTCTGCGCACGAGCTCGGCTGTCGCTCTGGCAGCGCTGGTCGGCGGAGGGCTGGGCAATCTCACGGACCGCGTCGTGTTCGGCGGCGTGACGGACTACATCCGCCTGCTGTTCATTTCGTTTCCCGTGTTCAATTTGGCGGACATCTGCATCACCTGCTCCATTCTATTTCTGATCCTTGAGCTGCTCACCGGCAGACTCGACCCATTTCCGGAGAAGCCATGAATTCCAGCATCGAAATGACCGTGCAGCCCGGCGAAGGCGGGGAGCGCATCGACGCCTACCTCTCGCGCCAGACGGAGCTTTCCCGCTCGCGGATTGCGGAGCTGATCCTCGGCGGCGCGCTGACCGTCGGCGGGCGTGAGGTTCTCAAGCCCTCCTTCAAAACCGGGGAGGGGCAGCAGCTCTGCCTGCGCGTTCCGGATACGCAGCCCGTGGACATCGCCGCGCAGGACATCCCGCTCGACATCCTCTATCAGGATGCGGACATCGCGGTCATCAATAAGCCCTGCGGCATGGTGGTGCATCCCGCAGCGGGCAATGAGGACGGCACACTCGTGAACGCGCTGCTCTATCACATCCACGATCTGTCCGGCATCGGCGGAGAGATGCGCCCCGGCATCGTGCACCGGCTCGACAAGGACACTTCGGGCCTCATCCTGATCGCCAAGAACGACCGCGCGCACGCCGCCATGAGCGAGCAGTTCAAGTCGCGCAGCATGGAAAAGCATTACCGCGCGGTCGCCTTCGGGCATTTTCCCGAGGATCACGGGCTGATCGACGCGCCCATCGCGCGCCACCCGGTCGATCGCAAACGGATGGCCGTGGTGCAGGGCGGCAAGCCCTCGCAGACGGAATGGCGGGTGATCGAGTCCCTGCGCGGTGCGACATATCTCGACGTGCATCTGCTCACCGGCCGCACGCATCAGATCCGCGTGCACATGCAGTCCATCGACCATCCGCTGCTGGGCGATGCGATCTATGCACCGAACCTGCGCATGCCTGTGCGCATTCCCCGCCTGATGCTCCACGCCTACAGCCTGCGATTCACCCATCCCTCGACAGGCGAGCGCATGGAACTGACCGCGCCGCTCCCCGAAGCGTTTGAAACAACGCTGCAAAAGCTCTCCTGAAACCGCGAAGCCGCGGTTTTTCTTTTTTTCATCATCAAAAACAATGACGGCCGATTATTGCCAGAATCGTCCCGGCGGCGCGGGCAAAGGATAAAGACAGCTCACAGAAATGAGGGAAGCGGCATGGTCAGAATGAGCGCGCTGCGCAATATGCCGGTGATTCTGGGCAAGGTGCGGCTGGGGCTTGTGCAAAGCGTGGGCCTTGACGAGGCGCGAAAACGGGTTCAGGCGCTGATCGTCTCCTGCGGCATCCGCGGGAAGCGGGTCATTTTGCCGGAGAGCGTGCTGTCCATCGGCGACGGCTTTATTCTGGCCGAAGCCTCGCGGCGCTATCACCGCAGCGACGAGCCTTCGCCGTGTCCGTTCGTGCGCGACTCCGCCGGCCTGCTCGTCGGGCTGGTGACCGACTACGCGCTCGACGAAAAGACGCTGGATGTCGTCGCTGTCGAGATGAAGCCGGGGCACCTGTCCCGCATGGGGCGGCTGTGGATGTACAGCTACGCGCGGCAGGATGCGGGCTCGCTCGAATTGACCATCCCCGCCTGCATGGGCAGTGAGCTGATTGGCGTAAGGGAGGAGACGGAAGCATGCGAGTATCCACCATGAGGGGCATCGTCGCCGGCAGCATGCTGGGCATGACGCTGGGCGCAGGACTGATGATGACGCCGCAGGGCAAGCGGATGAAGCGCGTTCTGGCGAAAGGCGCGCCCCAGCTGGCCCGGCAAGTCGCCGACTGCTGGATGAAATGACAAGAGGCCGGCCGGAGCGCATCCGGCCGGCCCTGTTTGCATGCAAGGAGGCATCGCTGTGTCCACGCTGAAAAGGGGCCTGCTCACTGCCGTGGCAGGGCTGGCCATCGCCGTGTTCATCTACAGAAAGCGCGACGTCTTCGTGATGCTGCTCGCGGTGTTCGTCTTTTCCTGTGCCTTCACGCTCCTGCTCGCGCCGCTGTGCGCCCGGCTGGAAAGAAGGGGCCTGTCCGCCTCCGCTGCGGCGGCGCTCTCGGTCGCGGCGCTCGTGCTGGGCATCGCGCTGCTTCTGGCCTCGTTCATCCCTTATCTGATCACGCACTGCATCGATCTGATCCGCAGCATCACGCCGACGCTTTCCGGCCTGCTCTCGCAGCTGAGCGGCTTTCTCTCGCGCTTTGGCCTGCGCATCGAGCAGGGCGGCAGTCTCACCGAGCTGCTGACCGGTGCGGCGACCGCCATGACCGCCCGGCTGGCTCGCGGGGGTGTCGCCGCAGTCCGGCAGGCGGGTGCGATCGGCTTTGCGCTGGTCATCGCCTACTACCTGCTGCGGGAGCGCAGGCTTGTCGCCGGGCATCTGCAGCTGATGATCCCGCTCGACAAGCGCATGCCCCTGCTCTGTGCGCTGCAGGGCTGCAGGACCGCTGTGCTCGGTTATCTGTCCGGCATGCTCAAGACCAGCCTGTTCGTCGGCGTCGCGACGTTCGCCGGTCTGGCGCTGCTCCGCGTGCGCGATGCGCTGCTGCTCGCACTGTTCATGGGCTTTTTTGAGGTGCTGCCGTACATCGGTCCCGTCCTGGCCGCCATTCCCATCCTGCTTGTCACGCTGCCGCAGGGCATGGGCAGCGCGCTGATGGCGCTCGCCGTCGTCGTCCTCGTTCAGCAGATCGAGGGCAACTTTGTCAGCCCGTATTTCACCGCGACCGGAACCTCGCTGCACCCGTTGGCCGCCCTGGTCAGCGTGTTCGTGCTGGGCAGCCTGTTCGGACTGTGGGGCATCCTGCTGGCCATCCCGGCTGTGGTCACGCTGCGCAGCGTGCTGTGGTCCGTGCGGCGAATGACCGCCCTGACGAATTGAGAAGAAATGATTGAAACCGGAGGTCGTATCGTGTATAATAGGGTTCGACAAGAAGAGGGGAGGCACGCGAGCCATGATCAATTCGGATATGGGCACGCAGCAGTTCAAGACCATCAGTGACAACCCGGACGACGCGCAGACGATCCTTCTTTGCGTCTATCACGCGCTCTCTGCCAAGGGCTACGACCCCATCACGCAGATCGTTGGATACCTGATCAGCGGCGATCCGACCTACATCACAAGCTATCAGAACGCGCGCTCGCTCATCACCCGGATCGACCGGGACGAGCTGCTCGAGGAGCTTGTGCAGTTCTATCTGTCCAAGAACGTGTGAGGTGTCCATGAACGAAAGAATTGTCGCGCTGGATGTGGGTGACCGCCGCATCGGCATCGCCGTGAGCGACCCGCTCGGAATCACCGCCCAGCCGATTGAGACGTATACGCGCGTGGGCTACGGCCCGGATACGCACCGCATCGCACAGCTCGCGCAGCAGTATGACACGAACCGCATCCTCTGCGGCCTGCCGCTCAACATGGACGGCACGCAGGGCTTTCAGACGCAGAAGGTGCGCGAATTCGCGGCCAAGCTCGAGGAGGCCGGACTGACCGTCGAGTTCTACGACGAACGCATGACGACCGTGCTCGCGGAGGATGCGCTGCTCGAAGCCGACATGCGGCGCGAAAACCGCAAGAAAAAGGTCGATATGGTCGCGGCTGTGATGATCCTGCAATCCTACCTCGACGCACAGGCTGCGAAATCCGCCGCCGTGCAGGAGGACGAGGAAGAACCCGAGGACGACAGCATCCTCGAAATGGAGGATGAGGACGGCCAGGTCATCCGCTTCCGCCTGAGCGCGACCATCGCGTACGCGGGCGAAACGTATGTGCTGCTCAGCTGCGAGGAGGCGGCGGGCGGCTTTGAGCAGGGCGAAAGCCTGATCATGCTCAGCACCACCGACAGCGAGGGCGAGAGCTGCTACCAGTCGCTGGAGGACGAAGCGCTCATCGAAGCGGTCTATGAGGCCTATTTGAAGCAGACAGGCGGCGCGTAAGTCGCCGGGTGAGGAAAAGGAGGCGCCGCAGTGAACGATCCGTTTGAGTTTGAAGAGGACGAGTGGGTGGAAATCTGCGACGCCAGCGGAAAGCGCTCCGCCATGCGCCATCTGGCGACCCTGTCCGTGAGCGGCAAGACGTACTTCGTCCTCGGCGCGGTCAGCCAGGAGGAGGACGGGCCGGACGGCCTGCTGCTCGTTCGCGAGGACGAGACGGTGGACGGCGTGCAGGAATACGTCGTCGCCGACGACGAGAGCGAGATCGAGGACGTCGTGGGACGCTTTGTCGCTCACACGCTCATGCAGATCGTGGAAAACGCCATGGACGACGCGCCGGAGGACGAGGAAGACGCCCCTTGTCTGTGCGGCATGAAGCATGCGCCGGGCGAGTTCTGCTTCTGTGACGAGGCGGACCTTTTGCAGTGAAATGTTGCGCTTTTTCGGAAAAAGTCCGATTTTGCGCTTGCCTTTGCGCTGCAAATCATGTATAATACGCCTAAAGGCGAAGATTGAGACAACGCCCGCACAAAAGGCAGTCTTCAGAGAGAGCGAACCTTGGCTGGAAGTTCGCTCAGACGGTCGGCGGGAAATTCACTCAGGAGCTGCCCCGCTGATATGTAGGCGGGGACGGACGACCCGTTACCGGATCAAAGGTCTTACTGCGCACGTCGCACGAGACGAAAATTGGGTGGTACCACGAGGAATTCAGCCTCGTCCCTTTTGCGGACGAGGCTTTTTTCTGTGAAGAAGGAGGAAATCACGACATGGATATGCAAGAGCAACTGCGCAAAATCCAGGAAGAGGCCGCCGCTTCGCTCGAAGCGGTCAGCGACAAGGCCGGTCTTGACGCGCTGCGCCTGAAGCTGCTGGGCAAGAAGGGCGACCTGACGATGCTGCTGCGCTCGATGGGCCAGCTCCCCGCGGACATGCGCCCGAAGGCCGGCCAGATGATCAACGAGGTGCGCGAAAAGCTCACCGCGCAGCTCGACGCGCTGGACAGCAAAATCAAAAAGCTCGAGCAGGAAAAGAAGCTCGCACGCGAGGCCATCGACGTCACCGAACCGCGCAAGCACACGCCGCTGGGCAGCATGCACCCGGTCTCCCTCGTGCAGGATCAGCTGATCGACGTGTTCACCGGCATGGGCTTTGACGTGGTCGAGGGCCCGGAGGTCGAGTACGACCACTACAACTTCGAGCTGCTCAATCTCCCGAAGAACCACCCGGCGCGCGACGCGCAGGACACCTTCTACATCGAGGACAACATCGTCCTGCGCACGCACACCTCTCCGGTGCAGGCGCGCACGATGCTCACCCGCAAGCCGCCGATCCGCATCGTCTGCCCGGGCCGCGTCTACCGCGCCGACGAGGTGGACGCCACGCACTCCCCGGTGTTCCATCAGATGGAGGGCCTGGTCATCGACGAGGACGTCACCATGGCCGACCTCAAGGGCACGCTCGACGCGTTCGCCAAGGCGCTCTACGGCGACGACGTGACCACGCGCTTCCGTCCGTCCTTCTTCCCGTTCACGGAGCCGTCCGCAGAGGTCGATCTCACCTGCGTGAACTGCCACGGCAAGGGCTGCCGCGTCTGCAAGGGCACCGGCTGGATCGAGGTGCTCGGCGCCGGCATGGTCAATCCGAAGGTGCTCGACATGTGCGGCATCGACAGTAAGAAGTACCGCGGCTTCGCCTTTGGCGTGGGTCTGGAGCGCATCGTCATGCTCCGCTACGGCATCACCGATATGCGCGCGCTGTACGAGGGCGACGTCCGCTTCCTGTCGCAGTTCCGCGAGGACTAAGGAGGGTTTTGAGCGATGAAAGTACCGATGCAATGGATCAAGCAATATACCGACGTGCCCGTCTCCGCGCAGGCGTTCCAGGACGCCATGATCATGCACGGCACGGGCGTGGAGGGCATCGAGGATCAGTGCGAGGACGTGCAGAACGTCGTCGTCGGCAAAATCCTCTCCGTTCGCAAGCATGAGAATTCCGACCACATGGTCATCTGCTCCGTGGACGTGGGTGAAAGCGAGCCGCTTCAGATCGTCACCGGCGCGCCGAACGTGCACGAGGGCGATCTGGTGCCCGTCGCCAAGGTGGGCGCCGTGCTTCCCGGCGGCGTGAAGATCAAGAAGGGCAAGCTGCGCGGTGTCGATTCCTACGGCATGTGCTGCTCCGGCCCGGAGATCAACGTGCCGGACTACCTGTATCCCTCCGTGGGCGACAAGGGTCTGCTGATTTTCCATGAGGACTACGCGCCCGGCAGCGATGTGCGCCCGATTCTCGGCGTGGACGACACCATCGTCGATTTCGAGATCCTGGCCAACCGTCCGGACTGCCTGAGCGTCTGGGGCGTCGCGCGTGAAGCCGCCGTCACCCTGGGCACCGAGTTCCACAAGCCCGAAATCAAGGTGGACACCGTACCCGGCAGGATGGAGGACTATGTGCACATCGACGTGCAGGACACGGAGCTGTGCCCGCGCTACTGCGCGCGCATCGTGAAGAACGTGAAGATTGGCCCGTCCCCGATGTGGATGCGCAAGGCGCTCAATGCCGCCGGCGTGCGCGCCATCAACAACATCGTGGACATCACCAACTACGTCATGCTGGAGACCGGCCATCCGATGCACGCCTTTGACATGGCGAAGGTGAAGGACAAGCACATCATCGTGCGCCGCGCGAACGAGGGCGAAACGATCGTCACCCTCGACGGCAAGGAGCGCGACCTGACGACCAGCATGCTGATGATCGCCGATCAGACGAACGCCACGGGCATCGCGGGCGTGATGGGCGGTGAGGAGTCCGAGATCACCGACGAGACGACGACCGTCATGTTCGAGATCGCGGCGTTCGACCGCACCAATATCCGCCTGACGACCCGTGCGCTGGGCCTGCGCACGGAGGCCTCCGGCCGCTTCGAGCGCGGCGTCTGCGCGGCGACCTGCCGTGAGGCTGCGGACCGCGCCTGCCAGCTGGTCAATCTGCTGGGCGCCGGCGAGGTCATCGACGATGTGTACGACTGCTACCCGAATCCCCGCGGCGAGCAGGTCGTGACCGCGTCCGTCGCGCGCATCAATGACCGCATCGGCATGCAGGTGCCGGGCGAGGAGATGGCCCGCATCCTGCGCAGCCTCGAAATGAAGGTCACGCTCGACGGCGACACGCTGACCGTCGTCGCGCCGGACTTCCGCGAGGACATCGAGAACGAGGCGGACCTCTCCGAGGAGGTGCTGCGCATCTACGGCTATGAGCACATCCAGTCCACGCTGCTGCGCGGCGAGACGGCGCCGGGCACGCGCAATGTGCACATGCAGCTGACCGACAAGGTCCACCGCATCCTCTCGAACAAGGGCCTCTACGAAATCCGCTGCTTCTCGTTCATCAGCCCGAAACTGGTGGAGAAGCTCGGCCTTGCGCAGGACGATCCGCGCCTCAACATGCTGAAGGTCACCAACCCGCTGGGCGAGGACACCAGCGTCATGCGCACCACGCTCGTGCCGTCCGTGCTCGGCTGCATCGCGCTCAACCAGAACCGCAACAACGAGACAGCGATGCTCTACGAGATCTCCCCGGTCTTCGATGTGACCGGGCGCAAGGCGGGCGAGCTGCCGCATGAGCGCTCCACGCTGTGCATCGGTGCGTATGGCGAGCAGGTCGATTTCTACCTCGTGCGCGACATCGTGCTCGACATGCTGGACCGCTTCGGCGTGACCTGTACGATCGTGCCTGGCGCTGAGCCGTATCACCATCCGGGCCGCGCAGCGAAGCTCATGGCGGGAGACGCCTGCATCGCGACCGTCGGCGAACTGCATCCGGATACGATGACCGCCTTTGAGGTGACCCGCCGCACGGTCATCGCCGAGGTCAACCTGGAAATGCTCTGTGAGCTGCGCACAAAGATGGGCCACGTCCGCAGCCTGCCGAAGTTCCCGGCCGTCACACGCGACATCGCGCTGGTGATGGACGAGGCGACGACCGTCGGCTCCGTGCTGGCCTGCATCCGCAAGGCGGGCGGCGCGCTGCTGGAGCAGGCGGAAATGTTCGATATCTACCGCGGCGCGCAGCTGCTGCCGGGCAAGAAATCCGTGGCGTTCTCGCTGGTCTTCCGCAATCCGGACCGTACGCTCTCTGACGACGACGTGAACCCGGTGATGAAGAAGATTCTGGACGCCTGCGAGCGCAGCCTCAGCGCAACGCTGCGCCTGTAAGCGCGGGGAAGGAGCGCCGCCATGCTCGATGAACGCATCGGCGCGGGAACTCAGCGGTTTGCCGTGCTCGGCGAATCGCTGGGCCATACCTGGTCGCCGTACATCCACAATACGGTCTTTGCCGCCTGCGGGCGCGATGCGGTCTATCTGCCCATCACTGTCCCGAAGGACAAGCTCAGCTCAGCGGTCGATGTGCTGCGCAGCTGCTTTGCGGGCTTCAACGTGACCATCCCGTACAAGGAGCGCATCATGCCGCTGCTCGATGAAATCGACGCGGCAGCGCGCGCCTGCGGCGCGGTCAACACGGTGGAAAACCGAAACGGACGGCTCATCGGCCACATCACCGATGGACTGGGCATGCTTTCCGCGCTGGAAAAGGGCGGCGTACGCACGCACGGCGTCCATGCGCTGATCCTCGGCGGCGGCGGCGCGGCACGCGTGGCCGGATACGAATTTCTGACGCGCGGCGGCCGCGTGACGTTCGCCGTGAGAAACGAGGAAAAGGGCCGCGCGCTCGCCCGCGAGCTGGGCGATACGCAGCCCGACGGCGCGGCGCGCATCAGTGTCTGCCCGCTGGCGGAGATCCCCGGCGCCTACGACGTGCTCATCAACTGCACGCCGGTGGGTATGTATCCCCGGACGGACGCCTGTCCGGTCGAAGACGGCGTCATTTCACGCTGCGCCGCGGTGTTCGACGCGGTCTACAACCCGCGCACTACACAGCTGCTTGCGCGCGCTCAGGCGCTGTCCATTCCGACCGTCGAGGGGCTGGGCATGCTCTTTGACCAAGCGATCGAGGCGCAGCGCTTCTGGTTCGGCGAGGTGCCGCCGCAGCAGATACAGAACGACGTGCTCGACGCGCTCAAGGCGCGCCTGTAAATCCATATCAAAGGAGATCATTCATGAACATTTGGCACGATATTTCCCCGGAGCTGATCACCCCCGAGCGCTTCATGGCCGTCATCGAGATCAAGAAAGGCGGCAAGAACAAATACGAGCTGGACAAGGCGACCGGCATGCTGAGGCTCGACCGCGTGCTCTACACCTCCACGCATTATCCGGCGAACTACGGCTTCATCCCGCGCACCTACGCGGACGACGGCGATCCGCTCGACGTGCTGGTGCTCTGTTCGGAGGCCATCGAGCCGATGACGCTGGTGCAGTGCCGTCCCATCGGCATGTTCGAGATGAACGACGGCGACGCACGCGACGAGAAGATCATCGCGGTCCCGATGGGCGACCCGAACTACAACTTCATGTTCGACATCAGCCAGCTGCCGGAGCATGTGCTCGATGAGATCCGCCACTTCTTCACGGTCTACAAGGAGCTGGAGGGCCGCACGACGGTCGTCAGCAAGGCGCAGAACCGTGAGGTGGCCAACAAGGTCATCATCGAGTGCATCGGCAATTATGAGACGAAGTTCGGCGCAGCGGCCGGACAGGACGCGGACGAGCATCAGGCAGGCTAAGCTGCCAATCGGGCGGAGCAGTTTTGCTCTGCCTTTTCTGTTTGCACGGGCGCCTGCTGGGGATTGCTGTCATTCGGTTGAACTCGCATGTCTTTTTTGCTATAATGGGACCAGCATATCCGTTCAAGGAGGCTGTTCATGTTGAGAAGACTTTTGCGCGCCGGCACGTTTGTGCTGCTGCTGGCGCTTTGTGCAACCGTGCTCACGCCCGCATCCGCCCAGACCAGCTCCGTCATCCGCGTGTACCTGCGCAGGCTGCAAATCACCGACAGTGCGCGCATCACGGTCAGCGGCACCTATATGCTGGAGGACGGCTCGATGCTCTTCGGAGATGGCACACAGATGACCGTCGTGCTGCGCGGCGACCGGCTCGTGCTGCATGTCGGACAGGTCGCCGTTCAGATGGGCGACAGCGTAAAGCTGCTCCGCTGTGAGAGTGAGCCGTCCGGCGGCCTGACAATCAACGGAAGCAATCTGTATGAGGGTGATCTTCGCCTGGACATTGTCTCGGGCGTCATCCGCCCGATTCTCTCCATCCATGTGGAGGACTACCTGCTGGGCGTCGTGCCTTATGAGATGGGCGATTCCTTCCCGCTCGAAGCGCTCAAGGCGCAGGCCATCGCGGCGCGCACCTATGCGCTGCGCAAGAGCGGCTCTGACGGTGATTATGACGTGGAGGACACGACGAACGATCAGGCATTCCGCGGGCGCTCGACGAGCAGCCCGCTCTCCGAGCAGGCCGTACGGGAGACAGAGGGGCTTGTGGGCTCCTACAAGGGCCGGCTGGCCGAGTGCTTCTATTCCGCCAGCAACGGCGGCCAGACCGAGCTGGGCCAGCACGTCTGGCCGACCTCGGAGCCGGACGCCTATGGCTATATGGACATGCGCGATGATCCCTATGACTATGAGAACGATGCCAGCGTTGTCAAGCGGTACACGCTGACGAAAAAGGCCGAAAAAAACGGCGTCGGCGAGGCGCTGCACATCGCGCTCGTCGAGGCGCTGGCGCCCGAGCTGAAGGCGATGGGGAAGGAGGCCTCGGCCGATTGTGTCCGGATCGACGAGGTGATCAGCGTCGAGGCGATCACGCCGAAATTTGAAGGCGAGTCCCGGCTGATGACCGAGATGCGCTTTGCCGTCCGTCTCTCCGTGCGCGACTGCCTGTACCGCGACCCGGGGCAGAGCGCCGCGACACCGACTCCGGCCGCGTCCGTTTCTCCGGAACCTACGCCCACACCGACGCCCCGGCCCACTGCGACGCCCGCTTATTCCGATTATACCGCGCTTGACGACGTGTTCACCGTCACACTGCCCATCTTCCCGACGGTCGAGCAGGCGATGGGGCTGAGCATCAGCACGGCGAAGAACGAGCTGATCACCGTGACGGATATCGGCTCCGCGTTCATGATCGAGTCGCGCCGCTACGGGCACGGCGTGGGCATGAGCCAGCGCGGCGCGGAGCAGATGGCCCGTAAATACGGCAAAACCTATGAGGAGATCCTCGCGTTCTACTATCCGGGCATGACGGTGGAGCGTTATGCGCTCGATCGCAGCCCGCTGCCCACGGCGGATATGGCCGTCATGGCCACGCCTGAACCGACACCAAGCCCGACGCCGCGTCCCACGCTGATGCCGGTGAGCACGGAAAACCTGCCGAAGGGCGCTTATCTGGCAGTCGTCACGAACATCGACGACGACTCCTCGCTCAACCTGCGAGAATCGCCGAGCCTGTCCGCCCAGGTGCTGCGCCGGCTGCTCAAAAACCAACAGCTCATCGTCCTGTCCACCGACGCCGGCGGCTGGGCGCACGTGCGCACGGACGTCGTGGAGGGCTATGTGCGCAGCGAGTATCTGCAATCTGTTCAGCAGGATGCGCAGTGAGCGGCACGGCTGACCCGTATGAAAGCCGGAGGGAGCGACAGATTTTTGCCGCTCAGATCATGAATATTTGGCTTTCTTTGTAAAAAAGAGCGATAAGGGCTTGAAAAATGGGCGCAATTTGAGTACAATAGAGTAGGGTAAATCCTATATGTCAAATCTTTGACAAACTAGTTTAGGAGGAGATTTCCAATGGTTAGAGTTGCGATTAATGGTTTCGGTCGCATCGGCCGTCTGGCCTTCCGTCAGATGTTCGACGCTGAGGGCTACGAGGTTGTCGCGATCAACGATCTCACCAGCCCGAAGATGCTTGCGCACCTGCTCAAGTATGATACGGCCCAGGGTTCCTATAAGTACAAGGATACCGTGACCTCCAAGGAGCCGGTGTTTGAAGAGGACGGCAAGACCGTGAAGGTGCCGGGCTCCATCACCGTCAACGGCAAGGAGATCACCATCTACGCCAAGCCGAAGGCCAACGAGCTGCCCTGGGGCGAGCTCGATGTGGACGTCGTGCTCGAGTGCACCGGCTTCTACACCAGCAAGGCGAAGGCGCAGGCTCACATCGATGCGGGCGCCAAGAAGGTCGTCATCTCCGCTCCGGCGGGCAACGATCTGCCGACCATCGTGTTCTCCGTCAACGAGAATACCCTGACGCCGGATGACAAGATCATCTCCGCGGCCTCCTGCACCACCAACTGCCTGGCCCCGATGGCGAAGGCCCTGAACGACAAGTATCCGATCCAGTCCGGCATCATGACCACCGTGCATGCCTACACTGGCGATCAGATGATCCTCGACGGCCCGCAGCGCAAGGGCGACCTGCGCCGTGCCCGCGCCGGCGCGCAGAACATCGTTCCGAACAGCACCGGCGCTGCGAAGGCGATCGGTCTGGTCATCCCGGAGCTCAACGGCAAGCTGATCGGCTCTGCTCAGCGCGTTCCGGTCCCGACCGGCTCCACCACCATCCTCGTGGCGGTTGTCAAGGGCAAGGACATCACCGTTGATTCCATCAACGAGGCGATGAAGGCTCAGTCCTCCGCGTCCTTCGGCTACAACACCGACCAGATCGTCTCCTCCGACGTCATCGGCATGACCTATGGCTCGCTGTTCGACGCGACCCAGACCATGGTCACCAAGATCGACGACGAGACCGCTCAGGTGCAGGTTGTGTCCTGGTACGACAACGAGAACAGCTACACCTCCCAGATGGTCCGCACCATCAAGTTCTTCGCGGAGCTCGGCTAATCCCAGTTTCCGAAGTACCGGTGCGACAGCTGTCTGCTTGAGATAGCCTGATCGCAGAAAATGCGGTAGAGTCCCTCCTTTTCCCGGATACGGGAAGGGGAGGGGCTTTTTCTGTTCATATCGCGCCGTTTAACTGGAATTCCATGTCGCTCAGCCGCAACTTTTTGAAAATAAAGGGTTGACAAAGCTGTCGGTTTCGGGTATAATATGAATGTTCCGATCGGAACAGAGAATTGAATGTGGGTAGGTTCCCGAGTGGCCAAAGGGAGCAGACTGTAAATCTGCCGTCACAGACTTCGATGGTTCGAATCCATCCCTGCCCACCATCTTTTTCGCGGGAATGGCGGAATTGGCAGACGCGCTAGATTCAGGTTCTAGTGAAAGCAATTTCATGCAGGTTCAAGTCCTGTTTCCCGCACCAGACAAACCCGCTTCTGACAGTGTTCGGAAGCGGGCTTTTTGTATATCCGTATTCCTGCAAGTCAGTGCGTACATGATCTCAAGCCTGTCTGATCTCCTCAGGCAGGTGACCGGGGATCATCGACTTCACACGGTCCTCACCGTCATCCTGCATGGCCTGATCGTAGTACCGGCATGTGTATCTCAGCATATCCAACACCCGGATCATATGGTCGATCTCGGCCTCAATGCGCGCTCTTTGCCTTTCAAAGAGCGCTTTCTGCTGGGGATAGGTAGCTGCGCCCTTTGTACACCAGTCCATGAAATGGAAAAACCCCCGACGATGCATCCGGGGTTTTTCGGTATGTGGTTTTCCTGTCTCGGCATCATCAGGCAGATACAAGCCTTTGTGCTGCGAAATGAAGACAAATCCACGTGTCCTTGCTTCTAAATCGGCTCGTGATCGTGTATAATGAAGTGTATTCTATCCGGATTGGATAGATCAATCAAAGCAAAGGAGGACGGGAATATGTCGATTGAGGAATGCTATCAGCTCATGGGCGGTGATTACGGTCAGGTGCTTTCCCGGCTGATGAGTCCGAAGCTGGTCAGCCGCTTTCTCGCGAAGTTTCCAGAGGACAAAAGCTATGAAGATCTTGAGAGCGCGCTTGCCGAGGGCCGTGTCACGGACGCCTTCCGCGCTGCACATACGCTCAAAGGCGTCTGCCAGAGTCTGGGACTGGGCACGCTTCTCGCGTCCGCGCAGATGATGACCGACCTGCTGCGCGGACAGACCGGTGAGATTCCGGAACAGGCGATGGGCTGCTTTGAAGGCGTGCAGAACGACTATGCCATCACGGTGGACGCGATCCGCAGCTATTTGGATTCCTGCACGCAGGACCGGCCCAGGGCGTAAAGCAGCAGCCTCTGCCGCTTTCAGACAAAGCAATGAGCCAGGCGCGTTGACTTGGCTCATCCTGTTTTTCTCAGTGCGTCCGCGTGTAGAACAGCTCGGCAAGCCTGCCGGAGGTCATTTCCGCACGCGCCCGCCCGGTGAGGTCGAGCCGGATTCTGCCATCCTGCAGGAGAATCGTGCGTTCGCCCACGCGCAGCGCATAGTCCATATCGTGCGTGATCATCAGCGTGGTGATTCTGTCCCGCGCAACGATCTGCTGCGTAACCGCCATCACCTTTTCCGCTGCGCCGGGATCAAGCGCCGCCGTGTGCTCATCGAGCAGCAGCAGGCGGGGGCGGGCAATCGTCGCCATGAGCA
>CAMENN010000045.1 GCA_945928315.1 uncultured Clostridia bacterium | reverse complement strand
TGCGAGTTTCCCGGGTCCCCAGACCCCTTCTTCGCTTCGCGCTTATAGCTCGTTTCTATCTGAGAATAGTATGAATCCCGATGATCCGCTATAATGACAGACAAAGGAGGGAATGGGATGGAGCTCAGACAGATGCAGTATTTCGTGACGGTGTGCGGGCTGAGGAACATGAGCCGGGCGGCGCGGCAGCTGTTTGTCTCCCGGCAGGCGCTCTCCAAATCCATGGCGAAGCTCTCGGAGGAGCTGGGCGTGCCGCTGTTCGTGCCAACCGCGCGCGGCGTGCAGCCCACGGAGTTCGCGCGGCGATTCTCCCCAGGATCAGGCGGATACTGCGGGAGGAGCAGGAGATCGTCCGCGACATCCATCTCTGCAGGGACCAGAGCTTTTCCTGCTGGGGGTATCTGACCGGCAGCTGCAACGCGCACAGCGTGCTGCCGGTCCGCGTCCTGCATGACATCGGCGAGCGCTATCCCGGGGTGACGATCCAGGTCAGCGAGCATGAGGATGAGGAGCTCGTCTGGCTGATCGTACAGGGGGAGCTTCACGCCGGATACGGCGTCGATCTTCCGCAGACTTCCCGCTGGAGCTGACCCGGATTGCGACGGAGCCCCTGTGAGCGCTGGTGAACCGGAATCATCCCCTTGCCGGCTGCCGGGAGGTCACGATGAAAGCGCTGGCCGGGGAGTGTATTCTGTCCTGCAGAAACGTATCCAGAGATGAGCGCCTGCAGAAGGAGATTCAGGGTCAGGTCGGCAGCCTGCGCGGGGAAGCGTGCTTTTGCGACTGACCCGGCCCCGCGTCGGACAAAAATCGGAGAAGGCGATTGACGCGGACGCGCGGGACGGGTATAATGATGCTGACAAATGAATAGCCGGTGTATCTGCGCGGCAACGCGCGGCGGGCAAGCGCCCGTCATGGGAACGCGGATGAAAGTTCCGGGCTATCCCAGTAACCGTGAAGCGGACGAACGTGTAGGAAGCCACTGCCCTGCGGGGTGGGAAGGTTCACAAGTAGGATGAGGCCAAGCCGGGAGACCTGTTTACACCGTGATCGCCAATCTTTCCCCTGGGGGTGGGAGATGCTATCCGGGCCCGCGGCAGCACCGCAGGTCCTGTTAGTGTTCCTCAGGGAGGAACGCTTTTTTGCTTTCGGGAACACTTCGCGGCGTGCTTCGGGCACAGAGTATGTCAAGCTGAGAGCTTTTCGGAAGTGGAAGGGGCCACAGGCCCCTTGAGCCTTCCGGAATGGTTCAAAGCGGCGTGCTTCGGGCACGGAGCCGGATGCGCTGCCAGTTTTTCGGAAGTGGAAGGGGCCACAGGCCCCCGTTTCTCTCGCTGATTCATTTGATCCGGAATCACAGGAGGAAACCTGAAATGAACAAGAAGATCCTTGCCCTGCTGCTCGCCGCGCTGCTGACGCTTGCCGCCTGCTGTGCGATGGCCGAGAGCACGTCCGTCTCGATCACCGACATGTATGGCCGCGAGGTCACGCTGGATGCCCCGGCGACGCGCATCGTCGCGCTGACCGCCGCCGACTGCGAGATCCTTTGCGCGCTGGGCTGCGAGGAGACGCTCGTGGGCCGCGGCGCATACTGCGACTATCCGGAGAGCATCCTCGATGTGCCGGTGGTGCAGTCCGGCGCGGAGACGAACATCGAGGAGATCCTCGCGCTCGAGCCGCAGGTCGTGCTCATGAGCGACATGGCGCAGAGCCAGGAGCTGGTGAACCTGCTCGAGGAGAACGGCGTGCGCGTGGTCATCAGCAATGCCGACGACATCGCGGGCGTGTACACCGCCATCCGCATGATCGGCGCGCTGATGGGCCGCGGCGAGGCCGCCGAGGCACTCGTCGGCGACATGCAGGCGACGTTTGACGGGATCGCCGCGAAGTCGGAGAGCACCGGGAAGACCGTCTATTTCGAGGTCTCCCCGCTGGAGTGGGGCCTGTGGACGGCGGGCAGCCGGACCTTCATGGATGAGCTGGCCGCGATGTGCGGGCTCACGAACGCCTTCGCGGACGTCGAGGGCTGGGCGCCCATCAGCGAGGAGCAGGTGCTCGAGCGCAATCCGGACTATATCGTGACCATCACCATGTACTATGGCGAGGGCCCCACGCCGGTCGAGGAGATCATGGGCCGCGCGGGCTGGCAGTCCCTGACGGCCGTGCAGGCGGGAAGCGTGTACAACGCGGATTCCAACGCGATTTCGCGTCCCGGCCCGCGCCTCAAGGACGCCGCGATCGAGCTGTTTGACTTCGTAAACGGCGAGGCGCAGGAGGAAGCCCCCGCCGCGTGACGCCGGATTCCCCGGGGGAGCCGCCGCAGGGCGCTCCCTCCTTTTCGTTTTGCCCGGCCAGGCTGCCGTGCAGGGCGGTGATGGACGCGGCTTTGGGCTGCGGGAAAGAGAGTCTATGAAAAGCAAGTCTGATCGGCTGTCCCCCGGCGCGCTGGCGCTGCTCGTGCTCGTGCTGGCGGGCGCAATGCTGCTGTGCATCTGCGTGGGCAGCGTGTCCATTTCGCCGGCGGATACGCTGCGCGTGCTGCTTTGCGCGCTGCTTCGCAGGCCGATGCCCGAGGGCGTGTCCGCCAACATCATCCTGAACGTGCGCCTGCCGCGCGTTGTCAATGTGGCACTGGTTGGCGCGGCGCTCTCGCTGTGCGGCGCGGCCATGCAGGGCCTGCTGCGCAATCCGCTGGCCGATGGCTCCACGCTGGGCGTGTCCTCCGGCGCATCGCTGGGCGCGGTGCTCGCGCTCGCGCTGGACGTGACGCTGCCCGGCACGGCCTTCGGCGGCACCATGCTGCTGGCGATGATCTTCGCGTTCCTCTCGCTGATGCTGATCCTCGCGCTGGCCTATGCGCTGGACCGCTCGCTGGCGACCAACAGCATCATCCTCATCGGCGTCATCTTCTCGATGTTCGCCTCGAGTGTCATGTCGCTGATCATCTCGTTTTCGGGCGACAAGCTCCGCTCGATCACCTTCTGGACGATGGGCTCGCTCTCCGGCACGGGCTTTGCACACGCGCGCGTGCTTGCCGCTGCGCTGCTCGTCTGCGGGGCGGTCGTGCTCGCCCATGCGCGCGAGCTGAACGCCATGGCCATCGGCGAGGACGACGCGCGCCATGTCGGCGTGAACGTGCGCCGGGTCAAGCTGACGCTGATGATCGCCGTGTCGGTGCTCATCGGCGTGTGCGTGTCCGTCGGCGGGACCATCGGCTTTGTGGGGCTCGTCGTGCCGCACATGGCGCGCATGATCGTCGGGCCGAATCACGGGCGGCTGCTCCCGGCTTCGATGCTGGCGGGGGCGATCTTCCTGCTGCTGTGCGACCTGATTGCGCGCACGCTGCTGCGGCCGATCGAGCTGTCCATCGGCGTGGTGACGTCGCTGGTGGGCGCGGTGGCGTTCGTGCTGATCTTCTACCGGACGAGGAGGGCTGCGCGATGCTGAAGGCGGAGCAGGTGAGCGTGCGCTACGGCGAGCGGACGGTCGTGGATGGTCTGTCCTTCTCGCTCGGGGAGGGGCAGTGGCTGATGCTCGCCGGGCCGAACGGCGCGGGCAAGAGCACGCTGATCCGCGCGATCACGCAGGGCGTGCCGTATACCGGGCGCATCGAGCTGATGGGGCGGGATGTGCGCGCCTGCCGCCCCGCGCAGCTGGCACAACAGATCGGCGTGCTCGCCCAGCAGCACAGCGTGAGCTATGCCTATACGGTCGAGGAGATCGTGCGGCTGGGCCGCTATGCGCACGCGCAGGGCTTCCTCTCCGGCCGGGACCCGGAGGGCGACGCGCTCGTCGAGCAGGCGCTCGAGATGACCGGCATGACGGCGCTGCGCCACGCCAGCGTGCTCACGCTTTCCGGCGGCGAGCTGCAGCGCGCGTTTCTGGCGCAGGTGTTCGCGCAGAACCCGCGCGTGCTGCTCCTGGATGAGCCAGCCAATCACCTCGACCTCGGCTATCAGAAGCACATCTTTTCGCTGATCGGCCGGTGGCTGTCGCAGCCCGGGCGCGCGGTGCTCTCCGTCGTGCATGACCTGAGCCTCGCGCGGCGCTACGGCACGCATGCCGTCCTGATGGACGGCGGCCGGTGCGTCGCCCGGGGGACGATGGAGGAGACGCTGACGCCGGAAAACCTCGCGCGCGTGTACGGCATGGACGTGGGCGGATGGATGCGCGAGCTGCTGGGGCAGTGGGCTTGAAGCGCCGGACGCGCTCTGGTATAATGGGCGCACAGGAGGTGGGGACGATGATCTTCACGGTGACGCTGAACCCGGCGATGGACAAGACGGTGGTGATCGAGCGCTTTGCACCCGACGCAGTCAACCGCGTACAGCAGATGCGCACGGACCCGGGCGGCAAGGGCGTGAACGTCTCGAAGGTGATCGTCCGGCTGGGCGGGGAGAGCGTCGCGCTGGCGCTGGCCGCGGGCCGCACGGGCGAGGCGATCGGGGACGCGCTGCGGCAGATGGGGATCGGGACGGATTTTCTCTATGGCCCGGGCGAGACGCGCACGAACCTCAAGATCGTCGATCCCGTGCTGCGCCAGAACACGGACATCAACGAGCCCGGCCCGCAGACGGCGCCGGAGGCTGCGCAGGCGCTGCTTGACCGGCTGCTGCACAGGCTGGCGCCGGGGGACATCGTGGTGCTCGCGGGCAGCCTGCCGCGCGGCCTGCCTGCGGACACCTATGCGGTGTGGACGCGCGCTTGCAGGGCGGCGGGCGCGCGGGTGTTTCTCGATGCGGACGGCGAGGCGCTGGCGCTGGGAACGGCGGCTGGGCCCGAGCTGATCAAGCCGAACGGGGACGAGCTGGCCCGGCTGACGGGGCGCGACTTGCGCACGCACGCGGAGATCGCGCAGGCGGCGCGGGCGCTGATCGTGCGGGGCGTGGAGCGCGTCGTGGTGAGCCTGGGCGCGGAGGGTGCGCTGTTCGTGGACGCGGCGTCTGTCACCTACGGGCCGGGGATTCCCGTGCCGGTGGGCAGCACCGTCGGCGCGGGGGACAGCGTCGTGGCGGCGCTGGCGCTGGCGGCGGCGCGCGGCATGACGCAGGAGGAGACGATGCGCCTGGCGATGGCTGCGGGCGCGGCGAACGTGATGTGCAGCGGCACACAGCCCGCCTCGCGCGAGGATGTCGAGGCCCTGCTGCCGCGGGTGACACTCGTGAAAGAGGAATAGCTGCTTAAAACCGCGCGAAGCGAGGAAGGGGTCTGGGGACAATGTCCCCAGGCTAGGGGTTTGGGGGATGAAATCCCCCAACGTTCCCTAATCGCGAAGCGATCCAAGAAAAAGCCGTCAGGGAGCGAAGCGTTACCTGACGGGGCTGCGCACATGGCTGCTTTGATTTGAAAACAGGATCAGAGCAGGATGCGATTGAAACCGACCCGGTTTGCAAAGCGGCAATCCGTACGCAGTCCTTCGCATCGCGCACCGCAGGCAATCCGCTTTCCCAAAAAACGCCCGCCGCACCGGCTTCCCCTGCTGGGAGATGCGCCGGTGCGGCGGGTTTTCGGTTTCGTGTTCGGTTACGGCGCCTTGATTTCCCACGTCGCCAGATGGCCCTGCCACAGGTCGCCGTCACAGCGCATGAGCATCCGCTTCGTGGTGCCATCCGTGAGGAGATAGTCGATCATGTAGACCTGTCCGGCCTCGACGACCATCGGATAGTTGTCCTCCGGCAGCACGTCGCCCGTCTTTTTGCGGCCCGCCATGTCCTCATAGGCCCCCTCGAGCCGCCAGAACTCGCGCCGCCTGTACTGAGGGAAGTAGGCTGACAGGCTCTCCTGCCCGTAATAGTACGCTGTGTAGGTCCTGCCGCCGAGGACGACCTCCTCGGCCATGTACGGCTCGATCTCCTTCGCCAGCGGGGAGAGGTCCTCGCTGTGCAGCGCGTCGCCCAGCACGGCAGACAGCTGCGTCGCCATGCTGTCGGTTTCGCCAGTGTAGGACGCGGCGCCGATGCCGGTGTGCGCGCTGCCGTAGATGCCCATGACCGGCTCGTCCTCGTGGCCCGCATAGGCGCGCAGGAAGTTCTCCGCCATGGCGTTCTCGCGGTAGACCTCGTCGCCGGTCATGTAATAGTGCTGCCCCTGCTCGAAGCAGAGCTGCGCGAGGGCGTATTCCTCGCTGTCCTCAAGCCCCGCCTCGCGCAGGCGCGCCAGGTACGGACCGCCCAGCTCACGGTACTGGTGGCCCACGTCCGTGCCGCAAAAGATGGTTTCCGGGCACTGCGCCTTGATGCGCTGGTAGAATTGCAGGGCGCGCGCGGTGCCGCCCGCCGTCCCCTGCAGGGCGTCAAAGACCGTGTAGAGCAGCGCGTCGTCCTCCTGCGCCATCCACTCGTTGAGCATCTGCGCGGTGTAGTAGGGCAGCTCGACAAACAGGTGCCGCGCGCCCTGCTCATGATAGAGCACGTCCCAGAGCTCCAGCTCCCGGTCGAGGATCTTCGGCACGGAATGCTGCTCGCCGACCAGATAGACGTTTTCCTGAGCCAGCGCGCAAGCGCCCATCGTCAGGCACAGCGAAAGCAGCAGCGCAAAGAGCCGTTTCATGACGTTCATCTCCTTTGAAATCTCCGGATACAGAGCTATTATAGGGCTGCGCGCAAAACGTGTCAATGGCGCTTGCCAAAACGGCGGATTCGTGGCATACTGAGGGGCGGAAGGAGGCGAGGAACGTGTGCTGCCGGTTTTTTTCCGGGGACCCGGAGGACGATGAGGAGCTGCGCGCGATCATCGATGCGCTGCAGCGGCGGGGCGGGGAGGCCGTGCCTGCCGCCCGGGACGTGCTGCCCACGGAGACGGCGGCGGTCGTCACCAGCAGCAGACGGCTTTCTCCGGGCGTGTTCGCCATGCGCTGGGGCTTTTCGGGCGCTGGCGGCGCGCCGGTCATCAACGCGCGCAGCGAGACGGCGCACGAGCGACCGATGTTCGCGCAGAGCATGGAAAGCCGCCGCTGCCTGATTCCGGCAGGGTGGTATTACGAATGGGAGCGCCGCGGCCGCGAGCGCGTGCGCTACGCCATCCGGCCGGAGGCGGACGGGCTCATGTACATGGCCGGGCTCTACCGGCTGACGGGCTCGGGCGCGCAGTTCACGATCCTTACGCGCGAGGCCGCCGGGGAGATTGCGTTCATCCATCCGCGCATGCCGGTCATCCTGCCGCGCGATGCGCTGGCGGACTGGATCGACCCGCGGCAGGACGGGCGCGCGCTGCTTGACGGAGCTGTCCGTCAGCTGCGCTTCGGCGCGTGTTAGGCGGTTGACGCGCGGGCGCGCCTGCGCTACAATGGACGTCACATTCAGAAGACAGAGGGGATGCATCATGAACATCAGAGCGGTTATCTGGGATCTCGACGGCACGCTGCTCGATACGCTGGGCGATCTGGCGGCGAGCACCAACGCCGCGCTTCAAAAAAACGGCCTGCCGCAGCGCAGCATCGACGAGGTGCGACGGTTCGTGGGCAACGGCATCGCCAGGCTCATCGAGCGCGCCGTGCCCGAGGGCTATCCGCCGGAGAAGACCAGGCATGTGCTGGATGACTTTGTCGCGCACTACGCACAGCACAGCCGGGACACCACCCGGCCTTATGACGGCGTGCTGCCGATGCTCGACGCGCTGAAGGCGCAGGGCGTCGCGCTGGGCATCGTCTCCAATAAGATCGACTTCGCCGTGCGCGAGCTGAGCGAGGCATACTTCGGCGACCGCATGCAGGTGGCGGTGGGCGACGACCCCTCGCGCCGCCGCAAGCCCGCGCCGGACAGCGTGCTGGAGGCCATGCGCCGCCTCGGCGTCACGCGGGAGGAGACGGTCTACGTCGGCGATTCGGACGTGGACGTGATGACGGCGCGCAACGCGGGCGTGACCTGCTGCGCGGTCAGCTGGGGCTTCCGTTCGGTGGAAAGTCTGCGCGCGGCGGGCGCGGAGCACATCGCGGCGACGCCGGAGGAGCTGCTGGCGATGCTGCGCGCGCTGTGAGCGCGCGCGCGGACGCGCTGCTGCTGCTGGGCGTCGCACTGGGAGAGAACGATGAGGCGATGCCGGAGCTGCGCGCGCGGGTGATGACCGCGGCGGCGCTCTATCACGGCGCGGGGCCGGTGCGCATCGTCGCCTGCGGCGGAAGGACGGGCATGCACCGCGCCGCCGAGGCCGACGTGATGGCGGCGCTGCTCGCGCAGGCGGGTGTGCCGGAGCGGGACATCCTGCGCGAGGACGGGTCCCGCACGACGATGGAGAACTTCATGAATGCCGCGGCGCTGCTGGGCGGCGCGAAGGGAAAGCGCGTGCTGGTGGTCACCGGCGACTATCACATGCGGCGCGCGCTGATGACGGCCCGGCGCGTGGGCTTTCGCGCGAAGGGGTATCCCGCGGCGCTGATGCATGACGGCGCCTGGAAACGCCTGCGCGCAAAGGAGCTCGGCTATACCGCCGACCTGCTCCTGGGCTGGCAGGATGCGGGCCGCTCGCGGCCGGAATGGGCGGTGCGCCTCTTTGACGCCGTGTTCGGCGGACACTGAAACGCGTGCGGCCGTATTGACAGCGCGGGAACGCGCGCATATAATGAAATTCAAATTCCCGGAATACTTTTCCCGGGAACGGCGCAGGCTCCCTGCTGAACGGACGTTCGGAAGGGGAGAAGCGCATGCAGAGGAACCGTTCGCATGCCGTCTTCACGCTCACGCGATGCGGCGTGCTCAGCGCGATGGCGGCTGCGCTCTACGCGGTGGAGATTCCGGTTGCCGCGTTTTACCGGCTCGACGTGTCCACGCTGCCCGCGATCCTCGCGTGCTTCGCGATGGGCCCCGCACAAGGGTTGGCGGTGGTGATCGTCAAGAACCTCGTCCACCTGCTGGGAACGGCCTCCGCCGGCATCGGCGAGCTCGCGGACATGATCGTCTCCGGGGCGTTTGCCGTCGCCGCGGGGCGGATCTACCAAAGGGACAGGACCCGGCGCGGCGCGCACCGGGCGCTGCTCGCCGGGACGGCGCTCATGACCGTCGCGGGCATGCTGGCCAACGGACTTGTGCTGATTCCGGCGTATCAGGTGCTGATGGGCATGCGCGCGGAGGACATCCTCGCCATGGGCACGGCGGTGCATCCCGGCATCGACAGCATCTGGAAGCTCGTCGTGTTCATCGCCGGGCCGTTCAATCTGCTCAAGGGCGGCGTGCTCAGCGCGCTGGCCGCCGTGATGTACAAGCGCATATCGCCGCTGCTGCACGAGGGCACGGCGGGACCCACAGAAAGGAAATCGACGTGAAATCCATCCAACTGACCGACGAGCGCATGACCGAGCGGCTGGGCTACAGCATCGGCGCGTGCATGCGCGCGGGCGACGTGGTGCTGTTGCGCGGGGAGATGGGCGCTGGCAAGAGCGTGCTCACGCGCGCCGCAGCCCGGGCCATGGGCGTCACCGGCCCGGTGCCCAGCCCCACATTCACCATCCTCAACATCCACGAGGGCAGCGCACTGCGGCTATATCACTTCGACCTGTACCGCCTGGAGGGCGCCGACGCGCTCTATGAGATGGGGCTGGAGGAGTATATCCCCGCCGATGACGGCGCGAGCTTCATCGAGTGGCCGGAGATGGCCGAGGAGGCCATGCCGCAAAGCGCGCTGACGGTGACGCTCGCGTACACGGAGGACGGGTTCGCACGCTGCGCGCAGCTGATCCCTGGCGGCGCGTTTGACGCGGCGCGCATCGCACAGATCCTGACGCATATGGAGGAAGACGATGAACATCCTGATGATTGACACCTCCGGCCCGGCCTGCGGCGTGGCGATTTCGCGCGAAGGGCGCCTCGTCTGCGACATGCAGCTGGTCAGCGGCCGCACGCACAGCCAGCGGGTGATGCCGATGGTGGAGATGGCGCTTGCCATGAGCGATATGGCCGTCTCTGACATCGACGTGTTCGGCGCGGTGACCGGCCCCGGCTCGTTCACCGGCGTGCGCATCGGCGTATCGAGCGTCAAGGCGCTCGCGCATGCGGCGGACAAGCCCTGCGTAGGCGTCGATGCGCTGCATGCGCTGGCGGCCAACATTCAGGCGTTCGACGGCGTGATCTGCCCGATTCTCGACGCGCGGGCACAGCAGGTCTACGGCGCGATGTTCCGCGCGGGCGACGTGCCGCAGCGCCTGTGCGAGGACGAGGCCATGCCGCTGACGGCGTTCCTTGACCGCGTGGAGGCGACGGACGAGCGGGCGCTGTTCCTGGGCGACGGCGTCGCGGCGATGCGCGGAGCGATTGAGGCGCGGCTTGGCGGGCGGGCGCAGTTTGCCGCGCCGCAGCACATGAACCTGCGCGCCGGGAGCGCCTGCGCCATCGCCATGCGACTGGCGGAGCAGGGGGAGACGACCGATTACCTCCACCTGCTGCCGCTGTACCTGCGCGCGCCGCAGGCGGAGCGCGAGCGCGCGGCCAGAGAGGCGGCGAGCCATGGCTGAGCCGTTTGTGCGGCCCATCCGCGAGGAGGATGTGGCGCAGATTCACCGCATCGAGACGCTCTGCTTCGCGATGCCCTGGAGCGAGGAGAGCATCCTGCACGACATCCGGGAGAACGTCGTGGCGCGCTGGCTGGTGCTCGACGACGGCACGGGGCGCGTGCTGGCGTACGCGGGCATGTGGCTGGTGCTCGACGAGGCGCATGTGTGCAACGTCGCGGTGCACCCCGACTTCCGGCGCCGGGGCTACGGGCGGCGCATCTTCCTGGCGCTGTGCGCGCTGGCGCAGGAGAACTCCATGGCGCTCATGACGCTGGAGGTGCGCCGGAGCAACCTGATCGCGCAGACGCTGTATCATCAGTGCGGATTCCTCGACGTGGGCTACCGCAAGCGCTACTATGAGGACAATCGCGAGGACGCGCTGATTATGTACCGCGAGTTTAAGCCCGATTGAGGAAGGAAACAACCGCATAGAATGAGAGGGAACGCGATCGCGGGCCCTCTTTTCTTGAATCAGTACCCGCTGCCCTCTTTTCTTTTGGACGGATTTGGGGTACAATATTAGAATCCCGGAGTATGGGAACGACTATGTCATGGAACGGGAGAGAAATCATGCAGCTTGACATCATGGGCGCAAGGGTTGAGATCACCGAGAGCGGCTGCGGCGGGCACAGCGCGCTTCTGCTGCACGGCTGGGGCTGCTCGGCGGAGCTCATGGCGAGCGTTCAGCATGCGCTCGAGGGCAGCATGCACGTCGCCGCGCTCGATTTTCCCGGGCATGGCAAGAACGGCACGGCCCTGCCGCCGCCCGAGCCCTGGGGCGTGCCCGAGTACATGGAGATGACCGCGGAGGTCATCCGCCGCCTCGATCTCGCCCCGTGCGACATCGTCGCCCATTCCTTCGGCGGCAGGGTGGCGATCCTGCTGGCGGCGACGCACCCGGAGCTGGTGCGCCGCATGGTCATCACCGGCGGCGCCGGCATCAAAAAGCCCGACAGCGGGAAGAGGACGGCGAAGCAGCAGCTCTACCGCTCGCTGCGCGGTGCGGTGAATCTCGCCGAAAGGACGCATCTGTTCGGCGATCTGCCGGGCAGGGGACGCGAGGCGCTCGTGCAGCGCTTCGGCTCGCCGGACTACAGGGCGCTTTCGCCTGAAATGCGAAAGACGTTCAACAGGGTCATCTCGCTCGATCTGACCGATCAGCTGGAGAAAATCAAGGCGCCGACGCTCCTTTTCTGGGGCGCGCAGGACACCGAAACGCCGCTGTGGATGGCGAAGGTCATGGAGGAGAAGATCCCCGATGCGGGCCTGGTCGTCGAGCAGGGCGCCGGGCACTTCGCCTATCTGGAGCGCAGCGCGACATTCCTGCGCGTGGTGCGCAGCTTCTTTGGGGTCGATGAGCGGCCCCGGTAAACGCCGCAGGGAGGGCAGACGATGAAATCCATCAGTATTCTTCTGCAGGCCGCGATGATCGCCGCGTGCTGCGTGCTCAGCGGCTGGCGGCTGCTTCACTATTTCCAGCTGGAGAGCTATCAGCTCCCCGGCTATGCGCGCTCCGTGCGCCGCAACATGACCCGCGCAGTGATGCCCACGGTGGCGGTCGCCGCGGCGGGCGTCGGCGCGACGGTGCTTCACGCCATGGTCATCGTGCGCCTGGCGCTGATCTTCTCGCTCTCGACGGTGCTGTTTCTGCAGGCCGGGCGCGAAAAGGCCAAAAAGCCCTTCGTCGTCACCGAGCGCGTGAAGCGGCTTATCGCCGTCCATGCCGTGACGGCGTTCCTCGTCGCGCTGGCGGCGCTCGCGCTCTCGCCGGTGCTGGGGTATCTCGTCCCGGCGCTTGAGGTCGCGCTCATCGCCCTGGCCGCCGTGTGCGCCGCGCCGGTGGAAAAGCGGATCAACCGGCAGTTTGTGGACGACGCGAAGGCCCGCCTTGACGCCCGGCCCGAGCTGATCAAAATCGGCATCACCGGCAGCTACGGCAAGACGAGCACCAAGTTCCTGCTGCGCGACATCCTCTCTGTCAAATACAATGTGCTGGCGACGCCCTCGAGCTTCAATACCACCATGGGCGTCACGCGCGTCATCCGCGAGCAGCTCACCGGCAGCCATCAGGTGTTCATCGCCGAGATGGGCGCGCGCCATGTGGGCGACATCCGCGAGCTGGTCGAGCTGGTGCGCCCGACGATGGGCCTGATCACCTCGGTCGGCCCGCAGCACCTGGACACGTTCGGCACCATCGAGCGCGTACGCGACACGAAGTATGAGCTGATCGACGGCCTGCCGCAGGACGGCACCGCCATCTTCGCGCGCGACGGGGCCATCTGCGAGGAGCTCTACGCGCACTGCCCGCTCGAAAAGAAATACATGCCCGGCGACCTGATCGCCGCCTCCGACGTGACGGTCGGCCCGTGGGGCAGCCGCTTCACGCTGGAGGATACGCAGACCGGCGAAACGGTTTCCTGCCAGACGCGCCTGCTCGGCGAGCACGCGATCGCCAACCTGCTGCTGTGCTGCACGGCGGCGCGCTGCCTGGGCATGACGCTGTCCGAGATCGCGCAGGGCGTGTCGCGCTGCCAGCCCGTGGAGCACAGACTTCAACTGCTCGATGGCGGCGCAGGCGTCACGATCATCGACGACGCGTTCAACGCCAACCCCGTCGGCGCGAAGGCCGCGCTGCGGGTTCTTTGCGGCTTCCCGGGACGGCGCATCATCATCACCCCGGGCATGGTGGAGCTGGGCGGCGAGGAGGACGCGTTCAACGCGGCCTTCGGCGAGCAGATGGCCGCCTGTGTGGACGAGGCGATTCTGGTGGGCAGGCGGCACGTTCAGCCGATTGTGGACGGATTGCTGCGCGCCCATTTTCCGCAGGAGCACATACATGTGGTGAGCAGTCTTGACGAGAGCACAAAGGTGCTGCACGGCATGATGAAGCCGGGCGACGTTGTGCTCTATGAAAACGATCTGCCGGATAATTACAGCGAGTGAGGAGTGAATTGACGATGAGCAAGATGAATATAGCGGTTCTGTTCGGTTCCCGGACCTGCGAGCACGACGTGTCCATCGTTTCGGCGCTGCAGCTCATGGAGGCGGCCAGGGCGGCGGATTTCCGCGTGATCCCGATTTACATTTCCCGCGACGGCCTGTGGTATACGGGCGACGCGCTCATGGATATTGCGACCTTCCGTGACTTCAACCCGATGGCAAAGGGCATTACGCGCGTGAATCTCGACGTGAGCGCGAACGCGGGCGACCTGTGGGCCTGGCCGCCGCAGCGCGCGGGGCTGTTCGCCAAGGTGCCCGCGCCGATCGCGCACATCGACTGCGCAATCCCGGTCTTCCATGGCCTGCACGGCGAGGACGGCACCATCCAGGGCTTGCTGGAGATGGCAAACATCCCGTACGCCTCCTCCGGCGTGCTCGGCTCCAGCGTCGGTATGGACAAAATCGCCATGAAGCAGCTGCTGCGCGGCGCGGGCTATCCCGTGCTTGACTTCGAGTGGTTCACGCGCGATCAGCTGAAGACGCAGCGCGGGGAGATCATCGCGCGCATCGAAAAGAAGATCAAGTACCCGGCGTTCGTCAAGCCGGCATCGCTGGGCTCCTCCATCGGCGTCTCCCGCGCGAATAACCGTGAGGAGCTTGACAAGGCCATCGACCTGGCCGCCTCCTATGACCGTCGCATCCTCGTCGAGGTCGGCGTGAACCGCCCGGTGGAGATCAACTGCGCGGCGCTGGGCTACGGCGAGGACGTGCGCGCCTCCGTGTGTGAGATGCCCGTGCCCACGGCCGACGGCAGCTTCCTGACCTTCTGGGAGAAGTACCTGCGCAACGCGGGCACGAAGGGCAGCGAGAGCAGCCAGGGCATGAAGAGCCTTTCCCGCGTGGTGCCCGCGCCCATCGGCGAGGAGTTGACCGCGCGCATTCAGAAGCTGACGGTGGAGATCTTCAAGCTGCTCGACTGCCGGGGCACCGTGCGCATCGACTTCATCCTCGACGAGAACGACATGCTCTACGTCAACGAGCCGAACACCATTCCGGGCTCGCTGGCCTTCTACCTGTGGAAGGAATGCGGTGTGAGCTTCCCGGAGCTGGTGGAGAAGATGGTGGAGGACGCGCTGCGCGCCCACGCCGATCGGGACAGCAGCGTCTACGCCTATGATTCGACGATCCTGCAGAAGGTGACCGCCGGGGCCAAGGGCGCGAAGGCCTAACGGAATCCCTGAAAGCAGCGGGCCATAAGCGCGAAGCGAGGAAGGGGTCTGGGGACAATGTCCCCAGGCTAGGGGGTAGGGGGATGAAATCCCCCAACGTACCCCAAATCGCGAAGCGATCCAAGAGAAAAGCAGTCAGGGAGCGAAGCGATACCTGACGGTGGCTTTCCTGAAAGCTCGATCTGACCCCAAAACCGACCGGACACAAAACGCCCTCCCCCGAAGGGGAGGGCGCAGACGAAAGGCATTTTAATAGCCCAGATCCTCGTCGATAAGCACGACCTTCGTGGTCTTCGCGCCCGGCGCGTGCTCGAGCGTCAGCACGATGTTGCACATGGAACGCTTGCATTCGGACACGTTGCAGTGGCCACTCGCGCAGGGGGTGTCAAGCCCCAGACGGCGCGCATTTTGCGGGCAGGCGACCTCCTTGATGCGGCGCATGGCCTCCTGATAGCCGCCGGCGACGATCTTGTTGCGGCCCACGGCGAGGTAAACCGTCGAGGGGCCGTAGCAGATGGCCGCGACGCGGTTGCCCGTGCCGTCGATCTGCATGATCAGACCGTCCTCGGTTACGGCGTTGGCCGAGCACAGATAGTTGGGGGAGAGCAGCGCCGCGCGGCGGATGGCAGCGGCCTGAGCAGCGGGCACGCCGCGGTGCCAGTGCACCGTGTGGCCGCTCTCGCGAAGCGCGTCGGCGATGCCGAGCTGGTACGCCGTCTCGCTGCCGCCGATGCCGACCTCCTGGCCTGCGGGAATGTCGCCCGCGATGAAATCGCGCGCCTCCACGGCGCTTGAAACGACGGTGACGTCGTAACCGCGGCCACGCAGTGCGGCGGCGGTTTTTTGAAGCATTTCGTTCATATGCGGCTCCTTTCCGAATGCGGTGGGATAGCTTCATTATACCAGCATTTGGGCAAAACGCAACGACATTTTGGGAGGTGAAACGGATGCTCGACGAGTGGTGCGAGCGGCAGGTGGACAGGCTGTGCGAGGTTGTGCCCGCCTATGTGAAGCCGCGCATGACCTGCTTTGCGGTCAGCCCGCTCGGGTGGCATCTGTGCCTGCTTGCCGGGGGCGCGCTGCGGCGCGTGTCGGGCATGCTTCATAGCGTGCAGTGGATGGAGGAGGAAAAGCCGCCCGTGCTCGACGTGGAGGCGCCGGAGGAGGACGACCCGGCGTTCGCCGCGCTCAGCCCGCAGCTGCAGCAGGAGGTCCGGGAATGGCGCGCCAGCCAGAAGGACTGGGAGCAGACGCGCCGGGCCATCCACAAGAAGAGCCTCTCGCCGCGGCAGCGCTTTGCCGAGTGGCGGGCGGAGAGCCCGGAGCGCGCCAGACGCAGCGACGAGCGCTGGGCAAAGCGCCGGAAGGATGCAGAGCGCCGGGCTCAGGCGCGCATGGCGCGGACGCTGCCCCGGCTGATGCCCGTGGTGCGGTGCCGGTTTGCCGCCGTGCTGCTGCTGACGATGCTCGCTCTGCTTGGCGTGCTGGCGACGGGCAGCGGGGACATGGCGTTCCTGGCGGCGGCCTGCTGCGCGCTGTGGCTCTGCGCTGCGTTTGAAACGGACTATGCGCCCGTATGCGGCGGCGTGCGCCAGCGCCATCTGGCCGCGACGCTCGCGCGGGCGGGGAGCTTTCTCATGCTGCTGCCCGCGTTTTTCCGGGCGTATGTGCGCCGTGGCGTGCAGAGCAACGTGGTGCTGCAATGCGCGATGCTGGCGATGCTCTTCGCGCATGCGGCGCTCTTTCTGGCGCTGGTGGCGTTCAACGGACGCCAGCCGCTGCTGCTGCGGGCGCTGGCGGGCGTTTGCGGCGTGCTGCCCGCGCTGACGGCTGCCGCAGCCATCGCGCTGGCAGCGACGCTGCTGGCCCGGCCGATGCCGCTGCCCGCGGCGGGCATCTGCTGCGCGGCGGGGGCGATGCTCGCCTTCTGCGCGGACCGGCTGACGACGCTCTCCGAGCTGGGCGGCATCCGGCTGCGCTATGGTCCGGTCTGGGTGAGCGCATTCACCGTGCTGGGCTGGTTTCTGATGATTCTGGGCGCATGGCTGATGGCCATGCCTGCCGTTTGACGACGAGGACGGAGGACGACGAAGTGGCAAACGAACGCATGGAACACATCCGGAATTTCTGCATCATCGCGCATATCGACCATGGCAAATCCACGCTGGCCGACCGCCTGCTGGAGAAGACGGGCGTCTACGCCAAGCGCGAGATGGTCGATCAGGTGCTCGACTCCATGGAGCTGGAGCGCGAGCGCGGCATCACCATCAAGAGCAAGGCTGTGCACATGACCTACCCGGCCCAGGACGGCAAGACCTACGCCTTCAACCTCATCGATACGCCCGGCCACGTCGATTTTACCTACGAGGTCTCCCGCGCGCTGGCCGCCTGCGAGGGCGCGCTGCTGGTCGTGGACGCGACGCAGGGCGTGGAGGCGCAGACGCTGGCCAACGTGTACATGGCGCTGGAGCACAACCTCGAGATCATCCCGGTCATCAACAAGATCGACCTGCCCAGCGCGCGCCCGGATGAGGTGCGCCAGGAGATCGAGGAGATCATCGGCCTCGACGCGTCGGACGCGCCGCTCATCAGCGCGAAGGTGGGCCTGGGCATCGACGAGGTGCTCGAGTGCATCGCCACGCGCATGCCCGCGCCCGAGGGCGACGAGAACGCCCCGCTGCAGGCACTGATCTTCGATTCCTTCTATGACAACTATCGCGGCGCGATCTGCTATGTGCGCATCGTCTCCGGCACGGTGCGCCCCGGCATGCGCATCCGGCTCATGAACTCCGGCGCGTGCTTTGACGTGGTGGAGGTCGGCGTGCGCAGCCCGGGCTATGTGCCCATGGACGCGCTGCGCGCGGGCGACGTCGGCTATATCGCGGCCTCGATCAAGGACCTCCAGGATACACGCGTGGGCGATACCATCACCGACGACGCGAACCCCGCGGCCGAGATGCTTCCGGGCTACCGGCAGGTGAACCCGATGGTCTTCTGCGGCATCTATCCGGCGGACGGCGCGGACTACGAGAACCTCAAGGACGCGCTGGAAAAGCTCCGGCTCAACGACGCGTCCCTGACCTACGAGCCGGAGACGAGCCAGGCGCTGGGCTTCGGCTTCCGCTGCGGCTTCCTGGGGCTTCTGCACATGGAGATCATCTCCGAGCGGCTGGAGCGCGAGTTCGACCTCGACCTGATCACGACCGCGCCGAGTGTCGTCTATAAGGTCCACAAGACCGACGGCAGCGTCATCGAGGTGGACAATCCGTCGAACCTGCCGCCGGCGGGGGAGATCGACTTCATGGAGGAGCCGATCGTCAAAACCAGCATCCACACGCCGCAGGAGTACGTCGGCGCGCTGATGGAGGTCTGCCAGAACAAGCGCGGCGTGTTCAAGGACATGGTCTACGAGGGCCCGCGCGTCTGCCTGCACTACCGGCTGCCGCTGGCGGAGATCATCTTCGACTTCTTTGACCAGATCAAGAGCCGCAGCCGCGGCTACGCGAGCTACGACTACGAGCTCGACGGCTATGAGCAGAGCGACATGGTCAAGCTCGACATGCTGCTCAACGGCGATCCCTGCGACGCGCTCTCGATGATCGTCCACCGCGACCGCGCCTATGCCCGGGGCCGCTCCATCGCCGAAAAGCTCAAGGACGTGATCCCGCGCCAGCAGTTCGAGATCCCGATTCAGGCGGCCATCGGCGGCAAGGTCATCGCCCGCGAGACGGTCAAGGCCATGCGCAAGGACGTGCTTGCGAAGTGCTACGGCGGCGACATCTCCCGCAAGCGCAAGCTGCTGGAAAAGCAGAAGGAGGGCAAAAAGCGCATGCGCCAGCTCGGCAGCGTGCAGGTGCCCAGCGAGGCGTTCACGGCCGTGCTGAAGATGGACGAGTGACGCCAGAGGAGTGAACCATGCAACCCATCTCCATCTACATCCACATCCCGTTCTGCGTGCGCAAGTGCGCGTACTGCGACTTCACGTCCTTTCCGGGGCGGAGCGCGCAGATGGAGACATACCTTTCGGCCGTCTGCCGCGAAATGCGCGCGCAGGCGGCCTTCTTCGGGCGCAGGCAGGTGAGCACGGTGTTCATCGGCGGCGGCACGCCCACGCTGATGAGCGGCGGGCAGGCGCAGCGGCTGCTTGATGCGCTGCGCGCGTGCTTCGATGTTGCGCCGGACGCGGAGATCACCATGGAGGGCAATCCCGGCACGGTGACGGCGCAGAGCCTGGCGGCATACCGCGCGGCGGGCGTGAACCGGCTGTCGTTGGGCGTGCAGAGCCTCGACGACGGGCTGCTCGCCGCCATTGGGCGCATCCATACCGCGGCGCAGGCGCGCGAGGCCGTGCGTCTGGCGCGCGCGGCGGGCTTTGAGAACCTGAACCTCGATCTGATGTTCGGTCTGCCGGGGCAGAGCGCGGCACAGTGGGCGCAGACGCTCAGCGAGGCGATCGCGCTTGCGCCGGAGCACCTGAGCTGCTACAGCCTGATCGTCGAGGAGGGCACGCCGCTGAGCGAACAGCTCGAAGCGGGCGCCTGCGCGGCGCTCCCGGATGAGGACGAGCTGGGCTGCATGGACGAGCTCACCGAGCGCCTGACCGCGTGCGCGGGCTTTGCGCGTTACGAGGTCAGCAATTACGCGAGGCCCGGCTTCGAGTGCCGCCACAACATCGTCTACTGGGCGTGCGAGCCGTATCTGGGCCTGGGCTGCGCGGCCCACAGCGATATGGACGGCAGGCGGTTTTATAATCCCTCCGATTGGGCAGGCTATCTGCGCATGGCGGAGAGCGGCTCGCCCGCGCGCGATGCGGAGGGGGAGAACACCCGGCAGGACCGCATGTTCGAGCGCATGATGATGGGTCTGCGCATGGTGCGCGGCGTCGATTGCGCGCGCTTTGCTCGGGACTTCGGCGAGGCGCCGGAGGACGTCTGGCCCGGGGTGATCGCGCGGGACCTGCGCGTGGGCCTGATGGAGCGCGACGGGGACTTCCTGCGCCTGACGGAGCGGGGCATGCAGGTGATGAACAGCGTGCTCGTCGAGCTGCTCTGACCGCCGCGCATGAAAACCGCATTGCAGCGCCTGAAACCTGCACAGGGCGGCTCAAATGTCCGATGCACGGACTGAACGCCGCCGCGAAAGAGCCTCAAAAAGGGTTTTCTTCAAAAAAGATGCAAAAAGGCTGTTGACAAAACCGCGGGGTCGTGGTATCTTTATCACGCTGATTAGCACTCGACCTGATTGAGTGCTAACAACGCCGAAAGGAGGAGAACGGGATGGATCTGATTGATCGCAAATACCGCATTCTGCAGGCGATCATCGACGATTATATCCTGACCGCGCTGCCCGTCGGCTCCCGAACGATTTCCCGCAAATATGAACAGAAGCTCTCCTCGGCCACCATCCGCAATGAGATGAGCGACCTCGAGGAGCTGGGCTATCTCGACTCCCCGCACACCTCCGCCGGGCGCGTCCCGTCCAACAAGGCCTACCGGCTGTATGTGGATCGGATGCTCCGCCCCGCGCCGCTGAGCGTGGAGGAGACCGCGTTCATCCGCAGCTGCTTTGACTCGCGGGTGCAGCAGGTGGAGGAGATGACCACGCGGATGGCGAAGGCGCTCTCCAGCGTGACGCATTACACCGCCGCCGTCATGACGCGCACCCCGCGCGCCGAGCAGCGGCTGAGCCACCTGCAGCTCGTTCCCGTGTCGGAGCGGCGCTGCCTGCTGATCCTGGTGACGACCAGCGGCGCGGTGCGCCAGCACATCCTCGATCTGGATGCGCCGATCGCGCCGGATGAGCTCTACACCGTCTCCCGCGTGCTCAGCCAGAAGCTGGCGGGCTGCCCGCTCAGCCAGCTGAGCGAGGAGCTCTCCACCCTGGCCAGCGGCACACCGGACGCGTTCCGGGGCGTGGTCAGCGCGATGGCGCAGGAGGCCCCACCCGCCGGGCAGGACGACATCTCCAGCCTGGCAGTCGGCGGCCGCTCGAACCTGCTCAGCTATCCGGAGTACTCCGACGTGGACAAGGCAAAGTCGCTGCTGAGCGTGCTGGAGACGAAGGAGAAGATTGTCGGGCTGCTTTCCCAGCACGGCGAGATGGAATTCTCCGTGCGCATCGGGCCGGAGACAGGGCTGGAGGAAATGAAGGACTGCTCCATCGTCACCGCGAGCTACCGCCTGAGCGACGGCCGGGTCAACACCATCGGCCTGATTGGTCCGACCCGCATGCAGTACGGCAAGGTGCTCTCGGTGCTCTCGCAGGTCGGGCAGTCCCTCGGCGAGATGCTCGAGGAGCAGAACGGTCAGCCATAGAAGTGATGAGCCATGAAGCAGAAAAAGAAGAGAAAGACGGGCGCGGCGAAGGCCACCATCCGCGAGCGGGTGAAGCAGGCCGCCGACAGCCTGAAAGAAAGGCAGAAAACCATGAACGAAGAGACGCAGGTTCAGCAGGAGGGCATGGCCCCCGATCAGCCGCAGACGCCGGAGCAGGCCGAAAAGGCCGTCCCTGACGGCGAGGAGATTCAGGAGTCCGCGCAGGCGGAAACCGCGGCGCTTGAGAAGGAGCTGGAGGAGACCCGCGCCCAGCGCGATGAATACCTCGATCTCGTCCAGCGCAAGCAGGCGGAGTTCGCCAACTACCGCCGCCGCACCGAGAGCGTCCGTCAGGAGGCCTACGACGACGGCCGGCGCGATGCCATCGAAAAGCTGCTTCCGGTCGTGGATAACCTCGAGCGCGCGCTTGACGCCGCCGGAGAGGAATCCGCGCTGCGCAGCGGCGTGGAGATGGTCCTGCGCCAGACGCTCGAGACGCTCACCAAGATGGGCGTGGAGACGATCGACCCGATGGGCCAGCCGTTTGACGCGGAGCTGCACAACGCCGTGATGCAGGGCAGCGCCGAGGAGGGCGAGCCGGGCACGGTGTGCCAGGTGCTCCAGAAGGGCTACAGGCTCGGCGGCCGCGTGATCCGCCACGCAATGGTCAAGGTGGTTGCGGGCTGAGCCCGTTTCCCATAGATGTCCGGCCCCACCGGAAGTCCCGGCCCCACCGGACCGTAACAAGCAATCATTCCATCAACCAACAGGCATTGACAGGAGGACACATATATGAGCAAGATTATCGGTATTGACCTTGGTACCACGAACAGCTGCGTCGCCGTCATGGAGGGCGGCGAGCCGGTCGTCATCCCCAACGCCGAGGGCGCGCGCACCACGCCGTCCGTCGTCGCCTTCGCCAAGAACGGCGAGCGTCTGGTCGGCCAGGTCGCCAAGCGTCAGGCTGTCACCAATCCGGACCGCACCATCATCTCCATCAAGCGCGACATGGGCACCGACCGCCGCATCACCATCGACGGCAAGGAGTACACGCCGCAGGACATCAGCGCCATGATCCTCATGAAGCTCAAGTCCGACGCCGAGGCGTATCTGGGCGAGACCGTCACGCAGGCGGTCATCACCGTGCCGGCGTACTTCTCCGACAGCCAGCGCCAGGCGACCAAGGACGCCGGCCGCATCGCGGGCCT
>CAMENN010000044.1 GCA_945928315.1 uncultured Clostridia bacterium | reverse complement strand
ATGGTGCTGTGCGAGGCGCGCACGCTCAAGGAGCTGGCGCAGTTCGTCCACAGCCGCCTTTCCGTCATCGAGGGCGTGACCGGCACCAGCACCCACTTCATGCTCAAGACCTACAAGTACGGCGGCATGATCTTCGAGAGCGGCGCGGATGACCGGCGTCAGGCGGTGATGCCCTGATGCGTTACGAGGACGTCATCAACCAGCGGGTGGCCAATGTGCCGCCCAGCGGCATCCGCAAGTTCTTCGACATCGTGCGCCAGATGCCCGACGCGATCTCTTTGGGCGTGGGCGAGCCGGACTTCGTGACCCCGTGGGCCATCCGCGACGCGGCCATCCAGTCCATCGAGGAGGGGCGCACGCAGTATACCTCCAACTGGGGCCTCGAGTCCCTGCGCGAGAAGATCGCCGCGTACCTGCGCATGCGCTGCCATGTGACCTACAGCCCGAAGGATGAGGTGCTCGTCACCGTCGGCGCGAGCGAGGGCATCGACCTGGCGCTGCGCGCGCTCGTCTGCCCCGGCGATGAGGTGCTCATCCCGGAGCCGAGCTATGTCAGCTATGCCCCGTGCGTCACGTTCGCCGGCGGCACCGCCGTGCCCGTGATCACAAGGGCCGAGGACGAGTTCGCCCTCACGCCCGACGCCCTGCGCGCGGCCCTCACCCCGCGCACCAAGGCGCTCATCCTGCCCTATCCCAACAACCCCACCGGCGGCGTCATGACCCGCGCCCAGCTGCAGGAGCTCGCGCGCGTGCTCGACGACACGGGCGTCATCGTCATCTCCGACGAGATCTACTCCGAGCTGGTCTACGGCGGGCATGAGCACACGGCGTTCGCCTCCATCGAGGGCATGCGCGAGCGCACGATCACGCTCAATGGCTTCTCGAAGGCGTTCGCCATGACCGGCTGGCGCGTGGGCTATGCGTGCGCCCCGCGCGAGCTGCTCTCACCGATGTTCAAGATTCATCAGTTCACGATGCTCTGCGCATCCATACAGGGCCAGGTCGCGGCCGACCGCGCGCTGGGCCGCGCGTTCGAGACGGGCTTTGAGGACGTGCGCACGATGGTGCGCTCCTACGACCGGCGCAGGCGGCTGATGGTCACGGCCCTGAACGACATGGGCCTGACCTGCTTTGAGCCGCGCGGCGCGTTCTACGTGTTCCCGTCCATTGCAAGCACGGGCTTGACCAGCGAGGAATTCTGCACGCGCCTGCTCGAGGAAAAGCAGGTCGCCTGCGTGCCGGGCACGGCGTTCGGCGCGTCCGGCGAGGGCCATGTGCGCTGCTCCTACGCCACCAGCATCGAAAAGCTGAACGAGGCGCTCGGGCGCATCCGGGCGTTCGTGGAATCGCTGGATTGTGGCGCAAATGTGAATCGCGGATGAATCCGCCGGGGACAATTTCCCGAAACGATTGCGTTTTTTCCGCGCTGCGCGTATAATGATGAGCGTTGGTTGAAATCTGCAATGTCATAAGCATATGGGAGGACGAAAACTGTGAAGAAGCATGCCATGCTGGCTCTGCTGCTCGTGCTCGCGCTGACGGCGCTGAGCGGCTGCGGCTCTGATACGAAGAAGGTCGAGGCGACGGCCGCGCCGGTCGTGACCGAGGCTCCGACCGAGGCCCCGACTGCCGAGCCGACCGAGGCCCCGACTGCCGAGCCGACCGAGGCTCCGACCGCTGAGCCGACCGAGGCCCCGACTGCCGAGCCGACCGAGGCTCCGACCGCCGAGCCGACCGAGGCTCCGACTGCCGAGCCGACCGAGGCTCCGACTGCCGAGCCGACCGCTGAGCCGACTGAGGAACCGGCTGCTGAGCCGGCGGCGCTGAGCGACGACGCCGAGGTCATCGGCGGCGCGGACGGCGAGACGGAGATCGAGATCGTCATCGACGAGGAGGACCCGGACGCGACCGTGCTGGCCAGCGCGTATGACGGCGCGCTGACCGTGACCCTGGGCGAGATCCGCGAGGAGTACGACCAGATGCTGGAGATGTACGTCTCCTACTACACGCAGTACGGTTACTCCGTCGATGAGTACGACACCGAGCTGCAGGAGGCCGTCGCGCAGGAGACCGTCTACAACGAGATGAGCCAGAAGGTTGCCGCCCGCTATGCCGAGGACCACGGCTATGTGCTCACCGAGGAGCGCGACGCCGAGATCCTCGCGCAGGCCGAGGCGACCATGGACAACATGCGCGAGTACTACGAGAGCTATCTGGCGTACTACGGCTACGAGGGCGAGGAGCTGACGAAGATCGTCGACGAGGAGCTGGCCGCCAGCGGCTACAGCGTCGATTACCTCGTGAAGACCGGCCGTCTGTCCGACGTGCTGGAGTTCCTCTACGCGATGGCGACCGAAAACACGACCATCACCGACGAGGAGGTCCGCGCCGCCTTCGACGCGAAGGTGGAAGAGGCGAAGACCAGCTACGCCGACGTGGACACCTTCATCCAGGCGTACCTGAACGAGGAGGACATCCTCTACACGCCGGAGAACGTGCGCCGCATGCAGTGCATCTACATCGCGCTGGAGGCGGAGAGCGACGCCGAGGCGACCGAGAGCGAGGCCACCGAATCCGAGGCGACCGAAGCCGAAGCCACCGAGTCCGAGGCGAAGGACATTTCCGAGATGACCGGCCTTGAGAAGGCCGAGGCCGTGCTTGCGCTCATTAAGAGCGGCGCGTCCTTTGACGAGGTCATGGCGCAGTACAACGAGGACGCCTCCACCGAGGAGCAGCTGGCGCTGGGCTATCCGGTGGCCGAGGGCTGCACCACCTACGGCGACGCGTTCACCGCGGGCGCGATGGCGCTGCAAAGCGTCGGCGACGTGTCCGACGTGGTGACCACCGACTTTGGCTACTTCATCTTCCGCTATGCGGAGGATCTGACCGCCGGTCCGGCGGACTTCGAGGCCCGCAAGGAGACCGAGACCGCCGAGGCGCTCGACGCGAAGAAGAGCGAGGATTACTCCGCGTTCGTCAACGCGATGCTCGACGAGGCGAACATCGAGATGGGCGAGATGGACGGCCTCTACCACATCTTCGTGGCGGAGACGGTTGATGCGACCGTCGCCTACGCGAGTGTGGAGGCCGAGACGGACCTGACCGACATGCCCGGCGGCAGCGTCATGGCGAAGCTGGCTGCGGGCGCGTCCCTCGACGTGCTGGGTCACATCGGCATTGACGGCGAGACGTATGCCTTCGTGTCCGTGCCGGGCACGGCCCTCAAGGGCTATGTGAACGAGGCCTCCATGGTCGCTATGGAGGAGGAAGCGGCGCTGGCCGTGGACAACGCTGCGCTGGCGACGACGCAGGCCGTCGAGGTGAAGAACCCGACCTTCACCATCGCCATGAACGACGGCTCCCTCATCTACGGCGAGCTGTACCCGGAGATCGCGCCGGAGACCGTGGGCAACTTCATTGCGCTGGCGAACGCGGGCTTCTATGACGGCCTGACGTTCCACCGCGTGGTGCCGGGCTTCGTCATCCAGGGCGGCGACCCGAACGGCGACGGCACCGGCGGCCCGGGCTATGCCATCCGCGGCGAGTTCGCGAGCAACGGTGTGGAGAACGGCCTGAGCCATGAGCGCGGCGTGCTCTCCATGGCGCGCTCCTCCGCGGCGGATTCCGCGGGCAGCCAGTTCTTCATCATGCACGCCGACAACGACTACCTCGACGGTGACTATGCGGGCTTCGGCCGCGTGCTCGGCGGCATCGAGACGGTCGATCTGATCGCCTCCACGCCGACCGGCAGTAACGACAAGCCGATGAGTGAGCAGGTCATGCGTGTGGTCTATGTCGAGACGTACGGCCAGAGCTACAGCTTTACGAAGCTTGAGGACTAAGCAGGCTTTCACAGACGGCGCTCCCCTTTGGGGAGCGCCGTTTTCGCATGCGCCGGGCAGCAGCGAATGACAGAAAAACATCGAAATTCGCTCTCGGGTCGGTTCGGATGGCTTGACAATGACAGAAAATGGCGTAAGCTATAGACAGAAGGGCGCGCAGGCAGCGTGCCAAAGGAAAAGGAGGAACACACATGAAGAAGCTGGTTGGATGGATGCTCTGTCTGGCGCTGGTCCTTGGCTGCGCGGGCGCGCAGGCCATGACGGACGGCACCTATACGGGCACGGGCACCGGCATGAAGGGCCCGGTGACGGTGGAGGTCACCGTCGCGGGGAACCGGATTGAGGGCGTGACGGTCACGGAGCAGAGCGAGACGTTCGGTCTGGGCTATGGCATGGAGAACACCCCGGTGGAGACGGTGCCGCAGGCGATCGTGGAGGGCCAGACACTGGCGGTGGACATGGTCACCGGCGCGACGATCACCACCCGCGCGATTCTCGCCGCGGCGAAGGACGCGCTGACGCAGGCCGGCGCGGACGTGGACGCGCTGAGCGCCGCGAAGGAGCCTGCGCCGGTCGCGGCTGACGAGGAAGTGACCGTGGATGTGGTCATCGCCGGTGCGGGCGCTGCCGGTCTGGCTGCGGGCATCGAGGCCAGAAACGCCGGTGCGAACGTGCTGATCGTGGAGAAGCAGGGCATCGCGGGCGGCGCGACCACCCGCAGCGGCGGCAAGATCCTGGCCGCGGGCTCCGAGTGGCAGAAGAAGCAGGGCTTTGAGGATGACCCGCAGCTGATGTACGACTACCTGGTCAGCGTCGGCGGCGAGGCCATCGACGAGGCGAAGGTGCGCCCGTTCTGCGAGAACTCCGTGGCGAATATGGCGTGGCTGGAGGCCATGGGCGTGCAGATTCAGGACGTCGAGGCGATCCACTCCTCGCTGACGCCGTGGCGCGTGCACAACGTCGTCGGCGCGGGCGGCATGACGGACGGCCACGGCGGCCAGTTCATCGTGCCGATGCTGAATGAATATGAGAAGCTCGGCGGCGAGATCGTCTACAACACTGCCGCGACGACGCTGCTCACCGACGAGAGCGGCAGGGTCTGCGGCCTCGTGGCCGGGCGTGCGGACGGCTCCACGCTCACCGTGCATGCGAACGCCGTCATCCTGGCGACGGGCGGCTATGCCCAGAACCGCGAGCTGCTCAATTTCCCGGCGGTCAAGGGCTATTACAGCAGCGTGCCCGCGGGCAACGTGGGCGACGGCCTCACGATGGCTGCGGCGGTGGGCGGCGCGGTCGAGGTGCCGGACTACACGCAGGTCGTGTACACTTCCTTCACCTGCGGCGTGGGCATCAACGAGGAGGCGGGCCTCATCGTCAATGACCGCGGCGAGCGCTTCGCCAACGAGTATTCCTATCAGTACCACGTCGGCGATCAGCTGGCGAAGACGGGCAGCTCCTGCGGCTATTACATCGCCTGCCCGGACGACCCGAACATGCTGGTGCTCTACGGCCTGTCGCTCGATTCCACGCCGAAGGCGGAGAGCGTCGAGGCGCTGGCGGAGCTGATCGGCGTCGATCCTGCCGTGCTCAGCGCGACGGTTGCGCGCTACAACGAGCTGTGCGGAAAGGGCGTCGATGAGGACTACGGCAAGCCTGCGGACAAGATGCTCGCGCTGAACGGCCCGATTTACGCGGCCATCAAGCTGAGCCCGGCGGTCACCGTGACCTACGGCGGCATCGTCACCGACGAGCAGGCGCGCGTGCTGACCGCGGACGGCAGCGTGGTCGCGGGCCTGTACGCGGCGGGAGAGACGGCGAACGTCGGCCTGTTCGGCTCCGAGTATCCCTGCTGCGGCATGGCCATCGGCTCGGCGGTCTACTTCGGCCGCATCGCGGGCGGACTGGCGGCTGCGGAATAAACAGCACATCACCGTGCGGCGCCTGACCGGGGAAAAACCGGCGGCGCCGCCTTTTTGTGCCTGAGCATATCACCAGTTGAAACCCCCGTCCGCGCAGCGGTATAATGGGGGCATCAGCCGGGGCTGCCAGGCATGGAGGAGGAAGGCATCAAGGGATGTGTGTATCTGCGCTTCCCGGAGGGAAAGCTCAAGGCGCTCACGCTCAGCTATGACGACGGCGTGGAGCAGGACGAGCACCTGATCGGGATTCTGCGCGCGCACGGAATGCGCGGCACGTTTAACCTGAACGCGGGCCTGTACGCGCCGGAGGGCACGGTGTTCCGCCCCGGCGTGATCAGCCGGCGGCTGCTTTATGGCGCCGGCCGGTCCGCACCGTCGCTGCCGAGCGCCTTCCAGCCGTAGCGCACGATGGAGAGGAGCATCGAGGCCTCGCTGACCAGCTCGTCCAGAATCCCGGCCCAGGAGCCGACCATGACGTCGTAGAGAATCCACAGCGGAGAGTTGATGAGCATGCCCGTGAGGCGGATGGTGCGCGCGTTGTGCGTGTAGCCGCCGATGGTCGCTGCGATGTTGGCGGCCACCGGGAGGATGGACAGCCAGCCCGACCAGGTGACGCCCAGCGCGGCCAGCTGCAGGGCGCAGAGGATCGCGCACATCGCCCGGCTGCGGGCGAACCGGTTCTCTCCCGCAAGGCAGAGGGAACGCACTGCGTTGAGGATGTAGCTCAGCCCGCCCGTGAAGGCCCCGAGCAGCAGCAGGTGCGCGGTGTAGCACAGGTAAGACAAAAGCTGCACCCTGAACAGCTTCCGGTTGCTCCGGCACTGGTAGGACAGGAAAAACAGGGCCGTCCCCGCCAGACCGATCATCTGAATACCGAGCTGCTTCGCCATCGTTTGTGCACTCCCTTCGCCGGGTTTTTGCCCCGTATCCCCATTATATTACAACATAAATCTTATTTCAATCCAATTATACTGTACATTATATGCAGCACCCATGGACGAAAGCCGGTTTTCCGGCGCATGCCTGAGCACGGGGAGGGTGGAAATATGCGCACCCGGGTGGAAAATCCGAAAGCCGGGCAGGAGCGCGCGGCGGCGGGCGAGAATGCTTCACGCAGAAAAAAGCGGTGCGGGCACAGTGCCCGGTACATGAGGAGGAGTCAGCGTGATCTTCGATCAGATCGAGTTTCACAACGTCGTCGAGCTGGAGCAGCGGCCCGGCATGCCCGGATACCTGATGCACAGGTTCCCCCGGACGGTCCGCGAGGCGGTGCGCCAGGACGTCGCGGACCTGTGCCGCAGCGTGGAGCTGCGCTTCTATATCGAGGAAAAATGCGCCATCCGCGGCGCGGTCTACCTGATGGCGCGCGCCTGCGACGGCGAGGCGGTCGTCTTCTACGGGGACTACCAGCAGGCACAGGTCGTCCCGCTGCCCAGGGGCGTGGTCACGCCGGTGGAGATCGACCTGCCGGAGACGATCAGGGACCTGCCCGCGCGCAGGTTTGCCAGCCGGGTCTGCCGCATCTTCATCAACAGCCGGACGGCGGTGAGCTACGTCGGCCACGAGTGGCTGCGCATCCGCCCGCCCCGGCCGGAGGAAAAGCCGGAGCGCCTGCTGGTCTGCTACGGCTCCTCGATCACGCACGGCGGTCTGGCGCGCTCCAACTGCGACTGCTATGCGCAGCTTGCGGCCCGCAGGCTGGGCATGGACGTGCTCAACCTGGGCATGAGCGGCAGCTGCTTTGCCGAGCCGGAGATGGTCGATTTCGTGGCAGAGGCCGGCGGCGACGCGGTGTTCCTGGAGCTGGGCGCGAACATGCTGGGCAGCGTGCCCGTGGAGGAATACGAGCGGCGCGTGACGCATGCGCTCGAGCGCATCGCCAAAGGGCATGCAGGCGTGCCGGTGCTAGCGACCGCGCTCTACCCGAGCAGGCATGTCGGCGAGGACTACCGGGCGTATGAGCGGGCGCTTTCGGGGGCCGTCAGCCGCCTTGCGCTGCCGAACCTGTTCTATGAGGACGCCTGGGAGCTGCTGCCGGACTTCACGGGCCTGAGCACCGACGGCCTGCATCCCTCCGACTGGGGGCACATGCTCATCGGCGAGAATCTGGCGGCGCGCATTCAGGCGCGCCTTGACGGGGAGGTGTGAGCGATGGCGGCATACGAAGAAGCGGCGCGGCGCATCCCCGTGGGCGAGGGCGCGCAGGTCATCGTTGCGGGCGGCGGCGCGGGCGGCATCGCGGCGGCGCTGGCCGCGCGGCGGATGGGCTGCACGGTGCTGCTCATCGACAAGGCGCTGCTGCTGGGCGGGCTGGCGACGCAGGGCCTCATCAACTGGATTGAGCCGTACTGTGACGGCGAGGGGCATCGCGTGCTGGGCGGCATCCCGTGGGAGCTGTTTCAGCTGGCCATCCGCTACGGGCACGACTCGCTGCCGGACGCCTGGTCGGGCACGGGGCACGGGCCGAAGGCGGGGCGGCTGGGCAGCTGGTTTTCCCCGGAGGCGTTCATGCTGGCGGCGGAGGAGCTGCTCACACGCGAGGGCGTGACGCTGCTGCTGGATACGCGCTGCGTGGCGCCGGTGATGGAGGACGGCCGCTGTCGTGGTGTGATCACGGAGAGCATCGAGGGGCGGACCATGCTGCCCGCGGACGTGGTCATCGACGCGACGGGCACCTGCGAGCTGTTCGCCAGGGCCGGCGCGCCGACGAGGACGGGCGAAAACTATCTGGCGCTGCGGGCCTACGCCATGGACGCGCAGAGCCAGCGGGAGGCGCTGGAGGCGGGCGATCCGTACGTGGCGCGGCGCAGGCTGCGCTTCGGCGCGACGCTCAGCGGCAAGGGCCAGCCGGAGGGGATGCCGACCGTCGCGGGCGTGACCGCGCGGGAGACGACGGACTTTGCGCTCGCGGCCCGGCGCATGCTCTTTGAGCAGATGCAGCGGGAGCCGCGGCTTGCCATGGATGTGGTCAATCTGCCGCAGATGGCGCAGCTGCGCACCATCCGGCACATCGTCGGCGCGGCGACGTTCCTGGGCACGGAGGACCACGCGCGCGCGGAGGACAGCATCGGCGTGATTCCGGACTTCATGTACCCCGGGCGGCTGTATGAGCTGCCGTACCGCAGCCTGTATGTGCCGGGCTATGCGGGGCTGCTCACCTGCGGCCGGACGATCTCGGCGGAGGGCTGGGGCTGGCATGCCAGCCGGGTGCTGGGGCCGGTGTTCCTGACGGGGCAGGCGGCGGGCACGGCCGCGCGCCTCATGCTGGATTGGCAGGGCGAGCCGTGGGCGGTGCCGGTCGGCAGGCTGCAGGAGGCGCTGCGGAAAACCGGGCTGGCGATGCATGTGGACGAGCTGGGAAAATAAAGAAAAAAACACCTTGGACCACACAAAAAGAGCAGGCGCAAAAGCCTGCTCTTTTGTTTTGAGGATCAGCGGGACTCCGCGCGCATTCCCCGTCAGGTCCCGCTTCGCTCCCTGACTGCTTCTTTCTTGGATCGCTTCGCGATGGGGGAACGTTGGGGGATTTCATCCCCCAAACCCCTAGCCTGGGGACCCGTCCCCAGACCCCTTCTTCGCTTCGCGCGGCTTGAAGCGGCTTTTCATTTTCCCTCACGGCGTATGCAGCGTGCCGTCGGGCAGGCGCATCTCCGTCCAGGCGGCGACCCGGTCGTGCGGCGGGTACTTCGCGGCCTGCGCCTCGTCAAAATCCACGCCGTGCCCCGGTCGCTCCGTCAGCGTCATCGCGCCGTCCTCCACCTGCGGCATGCCCGGAAATACGTCCGCCGTGGCCTCGCTATAGCCGTAGTATTCCTGAATCCCGAAGTTCGGCGAGGCCAGCCCCAGATGCCCCTGCACCGCCAGTGCGATGGGCGTCATGTCCAGCGCGCCGTGCCAGGCCGTTTTGACGCCGAAGCTCTCTGCCAGATGCGCCAGCTTGCGCGCAGGTGTCAGCCCGCCGATGGCGCTCAGGTGGCAGCGGATGTAGTCCGTATAGCCGTTCACGATCACGTCGCGGCAGTCGCGCAGGCTCACGAAGTTCTCGCCGATCGCGATGGGCGTCGCGCAGCGCTGCCGGATGCGCGCAAGCCAGGCAAGCTGCTCCGGCGAAACCGGGTCCTCCATGAACGTCAGATGCAGCGGCTCCAGCACGCAGGCGAGCGTCACGGCGTCCGCGGGGTCGAGCCGCTCGTGCGTGTCGGTGATCAGCCCGACCTCCTCACCAAAGCGCGCGCGCACGGCCTCCAGCAGCGAGACGATCTCACGCATGTGCCGGTGGGGATCGTAGGTCGTGCCGTGGTCCTGCAGGCAGAGATAGCCGCTCTCCCCCGGGCCGTCGTAGGCCGTGTAGGCCACGCGCACGCAGCGGCAGCCCGAGGCGATCGCGGCCTCCGCCTTTTCGAGCACGGCCTCGCGGGTGGAGGCGTTGCAGTGGCGGTAGACCGTCAGCCGGTCGCGGCAGCAGCCGCCCAGCAGCGCGTATAGCGGCATGCCGGCCTCCTTGGCCTTGATGTCCCAGAGCGCCATGTCGATGCCGGAGACGGCGTTGCCCGCGACGGGCCCGCCGCGCCAGTAGCCGCTTTGGTACATCAGCTGCCACAGGTCCTCGATGCGGCTGGCATCGCGCCCGATGAGCAGCGGCCGCAGATTGTGCAGGATCATCTCCCGCACGGCGTGCACGCGGTAGGCATTCGTGCCGCAGCCCAGGCCGTAGAGCCCGGGCTGGTTGGTGTCCACGCGGACGACCAGCAGGTTCTGTCCGTCCGGGGCGGTGAGAAAGACGCGCACGTCCGCAATGAGGGTGCTCATGATTCGGCCTCCTGATTCGGCAGGGGATCGCTGATGGAGCGGGGCGCCATGCCGTAATAGCGTTTGAACGCCTTGTAGAACGAGTTGGGGCTGTTGAAGCCGCAGGCCTCCGCCACCTGCGCGATGGGCGCGCGCGTCTCGGTGAGCATCTCATAGGCGCGGCTCAGGCGCTGCATCTCCACATAGGCGGCGACGGTCATGCCGGTGGCCTCCTTGCACAGCTTCTGCAGCGTGGTGCTGGAGATGCCGAAGTGCGAGGCGACGCTGTCCACGCACAGGCTCGCGCTCGACAGGTTCTGATGGATGTAGGCGAGCACGTCGTCCGCGGTATTGCGGCTGGCCGCGCTGCGCTCAATGCGCATCTGCTGGGCAATCTGCTCAAAGCAGGCGGGCAGCCTCGAGGCGAACAGCTCGTTGCGCTCGCGGCTGGACCAGCCGGGGATGTGCAGCGTGCCGAGCGCGGCGGGGTTCTCCAGCTGGAGCTGGCGCAGCATCTGCTGGAGCATCAGGTAGGAGTGATGGTACAGCGGCGCGTTGTCCTCGCGCAGGAGCAGCGCGTTGGTGCAGTTTTCCAGGATGGAGAGCGCGAGCGTCGCGTTGGCGCAGGCCAGCGCGCTGTAGATCGTCTGCAGGTCCTGCATGCTCAGCGGCATGACGGTGCGCGTCTCCGGCAGGTCGCGGCTGGTGCACAGGTGATCAAACGCGGAGAGAGGCACGCTCGATTCGATGTCCATGAGCTGCTGCCACGCGGTATGCAGCCCGTCCACGCCCTCCTCCACGCCGCTGGCGATGGCGCGCACGCCGCCGCCCAGCGCGGTGTTCATCTCCTCGAGCAGGCGGGCGGCCTCCTCGCGATGGTTGTGCTCGGCGTCGAGCACGAGCAGGATGCCGTCGTGATCGACGGGCAGAAGCGGACAATCGGGGAACGCTGCGCGGCACATGGCGACGGCTTCGGGCCGCCGGGATTCCTCCGGCGCGAGGCGGTAGAGCACCAGGCGGCAGCGCTGCGGCAGGGCCGGAAACAGCTCATGCAGCCGCGTGCGCTCCTCCGCGGAGAGAAAGCCGCGCGCCAGCGCCAGGTCGAGATAATGGCTGGCGATGGTTGCCTGCTGGTCGGCGATGGTCCTGTCCATGCTCAGGATGCCGTCCGAGAGCGCACGGTAGGCGTCCGGCAGGGAGCGGTCGGCCTCCTGCACGCCGGGCAGCGTATGGGAGAGCGAATTGAGCGGCTTGGCGGTGGTGAAGCCCGCGAAGAGCACCGTCAGCGTGATGGCGACGAGCAGCACGCTGCCCAGATAGATGAGCACCAGCCGGCGCAGCGCGTGCAGGCGGTGATTGACCACGGCGCGGGGGATGCTGATCGTCACGCCGGCGCCGCCGCCGATGATGTCCGCGCTGAGCGTATAGGCGTCCGGCTGCGTCTGCTCCGGGCCGAAGGCGCACAGCAGCGTGCCGTCCGTCGCGCGCAGCGAGACGCTGATCTCCTGCGCCGCGCCGCGGGGGAGGAAGAGCGCCTCCAGCTTTTCCACCGGGATGAGCGCATACATGATGCCGTCGTTGAGCCAGGGCATGGTGTAGACGACGGCGCGGAAGGCGCCCTTTGAGCGGATGGTGTAGTCCGCCGCGGGCAGGAAGCCGGAGCCGTTTCCGCGCAGCAGCCGGTGCCATTCGTCGAAGCTGAGCCCCACGCAGTGGAACATGTCCGGATAATAGGAAACCGAGACGCCGGGATAGAACACCCAGGTGGTGGAGAGCACCAGGTCCTCGGCGAAGAGCAGCCCCGCCTCGAGGATCGCGCTCTGCTGGACAAAGTAGCCCTTGAGGATGTTCTGCTGCTCCATCAGCGTGACGGGATTGAGCTGCCCCTCGGCGCTGTAGCGCAGCGAGAGGAAGGAATCGCCTCTGCGGGTGAAGTAGTTGGCGTTGCTGATGCCGCTTACGATGCTCGACAGCTCGCCCGCGCCGTTGTCGAGCGTGGTCTGGTACTGCGCGAGCTCGCTGCTGACGAACATATCGTCGGCGTAGTGGTAGATGGGCGCCAGCACGCCGATGATGACCGCCGTGATGATCAGATAGAAGATCACGACGTGACGCAGGTCGCGCTTGGTGAGCCAGGACAGCCAGTCTCGCATGGAGCGCATCCTCCCTTATTCTCTGTGCAGGCCGCTTTGGCCTTACAGGGGTATTGTAAAAGATCGGAAGGGGGATTTCAAGTCATCCTGCCCTGAAAATAGGGCGGATTTTGGGTTTATCATCGTGATTCGTGAAATATCATGCTCCGATTTTATGGGAACCTTACGAGATTTCACGGCCGTTTGGCGGGCTTCATCTTGCCGCGCGCGATCGCCGGAAGCTATAATGAAGCCAGCAGGGGCGGCAGACGAAGACCGCCTCAATAACGGACAAGGAGGTATTTCCATGAAAAGAACCCTGTGCCTGCTTCTGGCGCTCGTGCTCATGTGCGCGGCGGCGCTTGCGCTGGCGGACGAGCCGGTGAAACTCACCATCGCCATCCCCGACAAGGTCAACGTCGAGGACTACAACACCAACGAGATGACCCTCAAGCTGGAGGCGGAGCTGGGCTGCGACATCGAGTTCGAGGTCTACCCCGCCACGGACTACAAGGCCAAGATCAACCTGATGATCCAGAGCGGCGACAAGCTCCCGGACATCATCATCGGCAACGACAGCTTCGACAACGCTTCCATCTATGAGTGGTCGCTCGCCGGGGCGCTGATCCCGCTGACCGACTACTACGCCGACCCCGAGCTGGCGGTTAACATCCAGAAGACCTATGAGGAGGTCGGAGACTTCCGCTCCCTCATCACCATGCCAGACGGCGAAATCTACAACATCCCGAAGTTCGCGCAGTCCGTCGGCAACGAGCAGGGCGCCAAGCTGTTCATCGACATGAGCGTGCTCGAGGAGCTGGGCCTGCCCGTGCCCACCACCACGGACGAGCTGGCCGACACCCTGCGCAAGGTCGTCGCCGCGAAGCCGGATATGATCGGTCTGGCCGGCTACAACGGCGTGTTCGGCGGCGCGGACGGCACGTCCTTCTGGTTTGACTACCTGATGAACTCCTTCGTCTATTCCGACAGCTCGCACGACTTCATGAAGGTCGAGGACGGCGTGCTCAGCTTCTCCTACACGGAGGATGCGTGGAAGGAAGGCCTCAAGTACATCAAGAGCCTCATCGACGAGGGCCTCATCGCCAAGGAATCCCTGACGCAGGACCGCAACCAGTGGATCACCATGATCAACGCCTGCCAGGTGTTCGGCATCTGCTACATCGCGCCGAGCGACTTCACCGACGAGCGCAAGAGCGTCTTTGAGTCCATCGACCCGATGATCGGCCCGGAGGGCGTGCAGTTTGCCCGCTATAACCCGACGATGCCGGCCAGCGGCATGCTGATTACGGTGGACTGCCAGAACCCCGAGGCGGCCTTCCGCCTGGGCGACCTGCTCTGCCGCCAGGACTACACCATCACCAACCGCTGGGGCGCTCAGGGTCAGGACTGGGACTACTTCGACGACTACGTCAAGACCCTGACCGACTACGACGAGAGCAAGTGGTCCGCGACGATTCCGGGCTGCGAAAAGCTCATCATCGTCTATGACGATCCGACCTTCTGGGGCAGCGGTAACATGCAGAACCGCGCGTGGATGGGCATCGGCCCGCAGATCCGCGGCTTCGGCGTCGCGGGCGGCCGCACCATCAACGCGGACACCGTGACGACCTACACGCTGCACATGGCGGAGAGCTATATGCAGTATCCGCCGTTCTACCCGGAGGAGTATGTGGCGAACCTGATGTATCAGGAGGAGGAGAGCGAGGAGATCTCCGAGATCCTCGCCAACCTCGAGACGTATGTGTCGCTGACGACGGCCAACTGGCTGCTGGGCAATGGCGACATGGACGCCGAGTGGGACGCCTACCTGAAGGAGCTGAGCAACATCGGCATCGAAAGGGCGCAGGAGATTGCTCAGGCGGCCTATACCCGCAGCCACAGCAATCAGTAAATGCGTGAGGCGAGGGGCGGGAGCGATCCCGCCCTTCGTCTTTTTCCGGGGCGCGGGCGATGGCCGGCCCAAAGAAGGAGGGTTCAACCATGAAACGAGATTTCCCGGCGCTCCGGTCGCTCCGGCGGGACCTCAAGCGGGACTGGCAGATGTACCTGTTCCTCATTCTGCCGGTGATTTACATCATCATCTTCGCCTATGTGCCCATGGCGGGGCTGCAGATTGCGTTCCGCAAGTACTCGGCGCGCCTGGGTATCTGGGGCAGCAAGTGGGTCGGGCTGGCCAATTTTGAAAAGTTCGTGAAGAGCTATTACTTCGGCACCACGCTCAAGAACACGCTGCGCCTGTCCGTCTACAGCATCGTGTTCGGCTTCCCGCTGCCCATCCTCATGGCGCTGCTGCTCAACTGCATCAAGAGCGAGCGCTACCGCGGCATTGCCCAGACGATCACGACGCTGCCGCACTTCATCTCCGTGGTCGTGCTGGTGGGCATCATGTTCCAACTGTTCAACGCCCGCTACGGCCTCTACGGCGTGGTGATGCGCGGCGTGTTCGGCGTCATCCCGGATGACCCGTTCGCCACGGCGAGCAATTTCCCCCACTTCTACATCTGGTCGGGCATCTGGCAGGCGACCGGCTGGAACGCCATCGTCTATGTGGCGGCGCTCTCCGCGGTCGATCCCTCGCTGCATGAGGCCGCCGTGGTCGAGGGCGCATCCCGTTTCCAGCGCGTGATGCACGTCGATCTGCCCGCCATCCTGCCCACGGTCGTCATCATGCTGATCCTGCGCATGGGCTCGGTCATGTCCATCGGCTTTGAAAAGGCCTACCTCATGCAGAACAGCGTGAATCTCTCCTACAGCGAGGTCATCTCTACCTACGTCTACAAGCAGGGCCTGGAGTCGAGCAACGCGGACTTCTCTTATGCGACGGCTATCGGCCTGTTCAATTCGATCGTCAATCTGGTGATGATCAGCCTGACCAACTTCATTTCCGGCCGGCTGACCAGCTCCAGCCTGTGGTAAGGGGGCGAAGCGGCATGATGAAAACCCGAAGGAAGCATCATCCCATCCGGGATACGCTGGGCGACAGGCTGTTCTACGCAGGGTGCTACCTGATCACCGCGCTGTTCATGCTGGCGGTGCTCTATCCGCTCGTCTATATCCTCTCCGCGTCGTTCTCCTCCGCGGAGGCCATCACCAGCGGCCGCATGTGGCTCTACCCAGTGGACTTCTCGCTCGTCGGCTACAAATACATCCTCAAGTACGACGCCATCTGGCTGGGCTACCGCAACACGCTGCTTTACACCTTCGCCGGCACGCTGATCAACGTCGCGATGACGATGACCTGCGCCTATGGCCTCTCGCGAAGGGGCATGCTCGGGCGCCGCTTCTTCACGATGATCTTCACCTTCACCATGATCTTCTCCGGCGGCATGATCCCCAACTACCTGCTGATGAAGGACCTAAGGCTCCTCAATACCGTCTGGTGCATGCTGCTGCCGGGCGCCATCAGCGCCTACAACCTGATCGTCGCCAAGACGTTCATCGAGAACAGCATCCCCGGCGACCTGCTGGAGGCCGCCCGTATCGACGGCTGTTCGGACGTGCGCTTCTTCTTCAGCATCGTGCTGCCGCTGTCCAAGGCGATTCTGGCCGTGCTGCTGCTTATGTACGCGGCGGCGCACTGGAACGCCTACTTCAACGCATTCCTGTATCTGACGGACAAGAAGCTCTATCCGCTGCAAATCTTCCTGCGGCAGATTCTCGTGCAGTCGAACATGTCCGCGGACATGCTCGATCCCGAGGCCATGGCCCAGATGCAGACGCTCCAGCAGATCCTCAAGTACGCCGTGATCGTGGTCTCGACCGCGCCCATGCTCTGCCTGTACCCGTTCGTGCAGAAGTATTTCCGGCAGGGCGTCATGATCGGCTCGATCAAGGGCTAATTCGCATCACAAGGAGGCATCACCATGCAAATTGAACGCATCGAAACCACCCGTGTCAACGTGCCCTTCGAGGCGCCGATTCTCTGGTCGCAGGGATCGCGCAGCTCCACCACGCGCACGCTCATCAAAATCTACACCGATGCGGGCATCACCGGCATCGGCGAGACGCGCGGCGACGACGGCATCGAGGAGAGCATCCGCCAGATGGCCGGCAAGCTCAAGGGCGAGGACCCCTTCAACATCGAGAACATCCTGGAACGCTTCCACATGAAGGCGTACTTCCAGGGCTACTTCGGCCTGGCGGCGGTCGCGGGCATCGAGATCGCGCTCTGGGACATCATCGCCAAGAAGGCCGACCGCCCGCTGTGCGACATGATCGGCGGCCGCTACCGCAGCGAGGTACCCTTCTCCGGCTACATCTTCTTCCGCCTCAAAAACGAGGAGACCGGCAAGGGCGGCGAAAAGACGCCCGAGGAGATCGTGGCCTTCTGCCAGGAGGCGGTCGACCGCTACGGCTTCAACTGCCTCAAGCTCAAGGGCGGCGCCTATGAGCCGGAGCATGAAATCCGCGTGCTGCGCGCCATCCGCGAGCACTTCGGCCCGGATTTCAAGCTGCGCATCGACCCGAACGGCTGCTGGAGCCCGCAGACCGCCATCAAGATCGCCGCACAGCTCGACGAGATCGGCCTCGAGTACCTCGAGGACCCCTGCTGGGGCATCGAGGGCATGGCGCGCCTGCGCCGGGACATCCATACCCCGCTGGCGACGAACATGTGCGTCGTGGACTTCGACACGCTGCCCGTGGGCATCCGCGAGGGCGCAGTCGACATCATCCTGGCCGATCCGCACAAGTGGGGCGGCATCTGGGCGACCAAAAAGCTGGCGGCCATCTGCGACACCTTCCGCCTGGGCATGAGCATGCATGCCGGCGCGGAGCTGGGCGTCTCGACCGCGGTCAACATCCAGCTGGCGGCCTCCACCCCGCAGATCCGCTACTCCATCGACGGACACTATCACCACGAGCTCGACGACATCATCGTCGGCGGCAAGCACCAGTACCACAACGGCATGATGCGCGTGCCGGACGCGCCGGGCATCGGCGTGGAGCTCGATGAGGAAAAGGTCGCCTACTACCACGAGTGCTTCAGGAAGCTCAAGGAGGGCGCTATCAGCAACGAGCGCCACGACGTGACGCGGCACCTGTCGCGCTGCCAGTTCTGATGGGAGGCACCAGCGATGACGACAAAGGGAGCACTTCGGGAATACCGCCGCAGCGTGCGCGCGCTGGACGCGCAGTTTGATGCGGACATCGAAAGGTATCGCAAGGCCGACGCCCTCATCCGCGTACAGGACCGCGAGGGCAACCCCGTGCCCGGTGCGCAGGTGAGCCTGTCGCAGAAGACGCACGACTTCACCTTCGGCTGCAACGCGCTGAAGCTGGGGCAGATGGGCGCGCGCAACGCGGCGTTTGAAGAATCGTTCGCCCGGCTGTTCAACCTGGCGACGACGACGATCTGCTGGTCCGTCACGGAGACGCGGCAGGGCTTCTTCCGCTTCTCGGAGGCCGACGGGGACATGCCCCGCAGGCCTCCGCTCGAGCGCGTGATCGACTTCGGTCGCCGCCGGGGCATCCGGGTCAAGGGACAGCCGCTGATGGCGGATAGCTGGATCCCGGACTGGGCCTCCCGCGATGCGCAGACCCTCCGGGCGCAGTGGGTGCACTTCGTGGAGACGGTGGCGCGCCGCTATGCCTCGCAGGTGGACGTCTGGGACGTGGTCAACGAGGCGATGATCTGCCCAAAGCGCACACCGCTCTTCCCGCTGCTTGACGAGGCGTACAGCTATGTGGACTGGTGCTTCGAGCAGGCGGCGCGCGTCTTCCCGAAGGAGCACGGCGTGTTCGAGCTCAACGAGGGCGCGTTCGTCAACTGGGGCGAGGACGCGAAGACCTATGAGCGTCTGGCGCAGCGGCTGCTCGACAAGGGCCTGCCGCTGGAGAGCATCGGCTTCCAGTTCCATCAGTTCAGCGGCGCGGAGGGGCTGGCGCACCTGCGCGGCGAGCATACACCGGTGGAGCAGATCATGGAGACGTACCACAGCTTTGAGAAGCTGGGCGTGCCGCTGTCCATCACGGAGATCACGCTGCCCAGCCGCCTGCCGGGGCTTTCCCCCGAGGAGAGCGAGGAGGTGCAGGCGGAGGTCGCCTGGAACCTGTACAGGCTGTGGTTCTCGCGGCCGAACATGAGTTCCATCATCTACTGGAACTTCATGGACGGCAAGCACTGGGGCAACGAGGGCGACTGCCGCGGCTGCCTGCTGGATGTGAACATGCGCGAGAAGCCCGTCTATCAGGCGCTGTATCAGCTGATCAACCGGCGCTGGCACACGGACGCGCAGCTGGAAACGGACGCGCAGGGCGAATGCTGCGTGCGCGGGTTCAAGGGCGACTACGAGCTGACGGTCGACGCGCCGAACGGGCATACTGTGCTGGAGATGGGCGTGCACCGCGACGGCGACGCGCTGACCGTGACGCTTTAATTCTGAAAAATGCTTGAAGCAGCGCGAAGCGAAGAAGGGTCCAGGGACTGGTCCCTGGTGGGGTTTGGGGCAAAGCCCCAAGCAGGTTTGGGCGGCAGCCCAAAAATCCAAGAAGAGAACGTAGTTTCAGAGCAGGCTGCGAAGCAGCCTGCGATTGAAACGGGGCTGATTCGCAAAGCAAGAATCCAAAACAACAGGAGGAATACCATGAAGCTGGCCATGGTGACGGGCGCAGCCTCCGGAACGGGGCTGGCCATCGCCCGCCGGTTCGCGCAGGCGGGCTGGGGCGTGTGCGTGACGAGCCGCAGCGCCGAACGCGCGCAGGAGGCCGCGCGCGGAATTGCCGCGGAGTTCGGCGTGCCCGCGTTGGGCTTCGCGCTGGCCGCAGGTGATGAGGCGGCCGTGCAGGCCGTGTTTGACGCGGTGGCGGCGGCGGGCCATACCGTCGGTGCGCTGGTGCTCTGCGCGGCGGACCTGGGCATCGGACAGGACACGATGACCGTGCCGCTTGAGACATTCAGCGCCGTGCTGGAGACGAATCTCGTCTGGAATTTCAGCCTGTGCCGCTGCGCCGCCGCACAGATGGAGGCCGCCGGGGGCGGCAGCATCGTCTTTATCGGCAGCAACACGAGCCGCCGGGCGATTCCCAACCGCGCGGCCTATATCGCCTCCAAGGGCGGCATGACGGCGCTGGTCAAGGCGCTGGCCATCGACTGGGGCCCGCTGGGCATCCGCGTGAACATCATCCAGAGCGGCTCGATCAAGACTGCGCGCTGGTCCGCGCAGACCGAGGCATGGCGTCAGGTGCGCCGCGACCGCGCGCCCATCGGCGACATCGCCGCGTTCGAGGACCTCGCCGAGGCGGCGTTTTTCCTGTGCGGCGACGGCGCACGCGTCATCACGGGCGCGGAGCTCGTCGTGGACGGCGGCGTGGACGCGCAATTTGTCCCAAGGGCGGTGATGTGAGGTGACTTCCATGCATATCCAGGCGACCTGGCTGGGGCAGGCGGGCCTGCTCCTCGAATTCGACGCGCTGCGCGTGATGATCGATCCGTACCTGTCGGACAGCATCGCGCAGACGGACCCCAAAAAGCACCGGCGCACCCCGGTCGATCCCGCCATATGGGACGTGCAGCCGGACATGATGATCTTCACGCACGACCACCGCGACCACTACGACGAGGAGTCGGCGCGCCGGTTTCTCACGACCGGCCGGCGGATCACGGTGCTCTCGCCCCTCTCCGTCTGGCAGAAGGTGCGCGGCATCGGGCATCACAACTGCGTGCTGCTCTCCCCGGGCGTGGAGTGGACGCAGGGCGGCGTGACGGTCTGCGCCGTTCCCGCCGCGCACAGCGACCCGTATGCCGTCGGCGTGCTGCTCAAGGCGCCGGACTTCTGCGCGTATGTGACCGGGGACACGCTCTACAGCTGCCGGGTGATCGAGGCCATCGACACCCCGGTGGACGTCGTGCTTCTGCCCGTGAACGGCGAGGGCAACAACATGAACGCGTCCGATGCGGCGCGCTTTGCCCGGGCCATCGGCGCAGGGCGCGCGGTCCCGCTGCATATCGGGCTGTTTGACGACATGACGCCGGAGGACTTCCCCTTCGAGGGGAGGCTTGTGCTGCCCCTGTTCCGCGCCTGCGCGCTGGACCGGGCATGACAAGGGAGGAGGAAACGCAAATGCTGTTTACAAGCCGCGAGGAGATGCTTGCCATCACGCCGCAGTGGAAGGGCGAGCGCTTCCCGGACGGACGCCCGCGCGTGCCGGACAGGGTGCTGGACGCGCTCTACGGGATGACGCTCGAGGAGCTGTGGAAGCCCATCTTCGTCAAGGGCTACGAGAACCAGTTCATCGCGATGAAGTCCCTGCACCCGGAGTTTCACGAGGACGGGACGGTCAAGTGCAAGCTGGTCGGCCGCGCGGTGACGGCGATGTACGCCCCGGCCCGCCCGGACTACTTCGAGGCGAGCGCACAGATCGCCCGCTCGCTGGGCAGGACGGGCACGCCGAACCAGTGGATCATCGACAGCCTGACGGACCGCGACGTGGCAGTGGTGGACATGTACGACAAGGTCTACAAGGGCACGTTCATCGGCGGCAACCTGACCACGGCCATCAGGGCCCGAACGGGCACGGGCGGCGCGGTCATCTGGGGCGGCATCCGCGACGTGGAGCAGATGCAGAAGGTGCCGGATGTGCAGGTCTACTACCGGGGCATCGACCCGACGCCCATCCGCGACTTTGTGATGACGGGCTTCAACACGCCCGTGCGCCTGGGCGACGGCCGCGAGGCCGCCATCTGCCTGCCGGGCGACGTCGTCTACGGCTGCTCCGGCGGCGTGCTGTTCATCCCGCCGCAGCTGGCCACGGAGGTGGTGGAAAACGGCGCAAAGACGCAGGTGAAGGACATGTTCGGCTTTGAGATGATCTCGCAGAACCGCTTCACCACCGCGCAGATCGACCGCAACACCTGGACGGAGGAGATGCTCGATCTGCTGATGGACTTCATCCGCACCGATCCGCGCGGCGAGCCGTACCGCGGCATCGACTGGAGCGTGGAATACGGCCTCGCCCGCAACGGTGACCCGAACGACACGCAGTCGGCGATCTGACCGGCCGACGGGACAGGACGCTTTTATGGCTTTTGCCCATATCCGGCGCGAAAAATGGGGAATTCACAAGCGCGCGTTCATCCGCTATAATGGGGGAGGCGCGGCGGCGCATGCCGCTGCGGACATTTCCCGCTGTGAGGTTTCCCATGAGCTTTGACATCACCTTTTCCAACGTGCTGCTGACGCTGCTGTACATCCTGCCCGGCTACATCATCTGCAGGATGGGCAAGGTTTCCCCGGCGCACCAGTCCTCGCTCTCCGGCGTGCTGGTGTATGCCTGCTCCCCCTGCATGATCGTCTCCTCGTTTCTCTCGCTGGACTATTCGGCGGAAAACGTTGCGAGCATGGGGCTGTTCTTCGCGGTGACGCTGGCGCTGCAGACCGCGTTCATGCTCGTGCTGTATCTGCTGCTGCGCAGCCGCTACGCCGACAGCCGCTTCCGCATTCTGACGATCGGCTCCGTGCTGGGCAACGTGGGCTTCTTCGGCCTGCCGCTCGTGCGCGCGCTGCTGCCGGATCACCCGGAGGTGCTCTGCTATGCCTCGATCTACGTCCTCTCCATGAACATCCTGGTGTTCACGGCGGGCGTCTACTGTCTCACGCAGGACAGGCGCTATCTGAGCCTGCGTTCGGCGCTGATCAACCCGTCGATGCTCGGCTTTGCGGTCGGCTTTCCGCTGTTTCTGCTGGGCGGAAGCCGCTGGATGCCCGCGCTGCTGATGGATGGGCTGTCCCTGCTGGGCAGGATGTCCACGCCGCTGTGCATGATCATCCTGGGCATCCGCATCGCGACGGTCGACCTGAAGGCGCTGTTCTCGCGGCCGTTCGTCTATCTGGTGTGCCTGTGCAAGCTGGTGGTCTTCCCGCTGTTCTGCTGGGTGCTGGTCAAACCGCTGCCGCTGCCGGAGGCGTTTCGCGCCAGCCTGCTGATCCTCTCGGCGGTGCCCTGCGCCTCCATCATCTTCAACATGGCGGAGATTCACCACCGCGAGGTCGAGCTCTCCGCCAACTGCGTGATGCTCAGCACGCTGCTGTGCCTGCTGACCATTCCGCTGGTGACGATGGTGCTGTGACGGCGGATGGCGCCAAGCAGCATGAAAAATCCCTGCCAGAGAAAGCTCTGACAGGGATTTCATTATTCCATTCAGGCCCTGAGGAAATCCTCCGTCAGGACCCGCTTCGCGCGGATGAAGGCGGGTTACAGCGCCTTGCTCAGCGCGTCGTTCACGGCCTCCTTGTAGGCATCGAGGGTCACGGTGACACCGGAGATCACATCGATGTCCAGGCTCTGCTTTTCGACCGTCTGGCGGGCATACTCGGGCAGCGCCATGCCGCCGAGGCCTTCCGTCTCGTTCTGGCTGACGATGTCGACGTTCGCGATCTTGCCGCCCTCGATGGTCACGGAGACGACGATCTTACCGCCGATGCCGGTGCCGGAGCCCTCATAGACGCCGTCCTTGAAGTCGCCGGTGATGTTCTCGGCGGACGCAGCGCCCGTGCTGGCGGGGCGGGTCGTGCCGGCGGCGTAGATTTCGCCGACGAAGGTGGTCACAGGCGTGCTCTCGCTCTTAAACTCGCCCTTGGCGCGCTTGGCAGCGTTGGTGCCGGAGATACGGCCGAAGGCCATCGTCTCGCCCAGGTTGCCGCCGCCGTTGTACATGTCGCAGAAGATGG
>CAMENN010000043.1 GCA_945928315.1 uncultured Clostridia bacterium | reverse complement strand
CAATCATTGTCTCCCGGTGCTCGCTGCACGTTGCCTTGACGCAATTCCCCATACACCAATAAGCGGGCCGTGCCCGCTCCCACTTCCGAACCGCTTGACCAACCGTTGTCTCCCGGTGCTCGCTGCACGTTGCCTTGACGCAATTCCCCATACACCAAAAATCCGCGCAAGACGGACAAATGCGCGCAAACCCCTTGATTTTTGCGCGCATGTCCCGTATAATGGCCCTGTCACAAGCGATTCGTAAGGATGACAGGGCGCCGCGCGTTCGCGGCGGCGGAGCTTGATGCGTTAAGTGCTCATGGATAGGGAATACCATGGGACGAAGAAGGCGGCAGCCTTCGCGGTATCTCTCCGGCCCCAACTGTCTCTTTGCTTGGATGTCATCTCTGCGAATCTCCCCCGCCCGGTTTCCGGGCATGATTTGCGGAGGTGATTTTTTATGCTATCCGTCCTTTCCCACGTGAAAAAGCAGTTCTCCTCGTCGGCCCGTGCGCTGCGCAGCACGCGCACGCTGACCACCGCAGGCATCCTGCTGGCCATCCAGATGGTGCTCTCCTCCTACGGCACCATCGAGGTCACCGACAGCCTCAAGATCTCTCTGGCGCATCTGGCGCTGGCGCCCACGGCCGTGTTCTTCGGTCCGGTCGTCGCGGGCATGCAGGGTGCGCTCAGCGACATCCTCGGCTTCATGCTCAAGCCCTCCGGCCCGTATTTCCCCGGCTTCACGATCTCGGCCATGCTGCTGGGCGTGTTCTACGGCATCGCGCTGTACAGGACCGAGCGTAGGCTCTGGCAGATCATCGCGGTGCGCGTCGCGGTGATGGTGATCATCAACATCGGCCTGAACACGCTCTTCCTGACGATGCTCTACGGCCCGTCCCGCCTGGCGACACTGCCGGTGCGCGCGATGAAGAACCTGATCCAGCTGCCGGTGGACTGCTTCCTGCTCTACACGATGTGCCGCGTGCTCCATCGCGTGCCCGATCCGCTGGCCGCGAGATAATCCCATCCGTCAACAGCCGTCGTGCTCCGTCATTCCCGCGGAGCGCGGCGGCTGTCTGTTATTCCCCTGCGCGTCGCCTGCCCAGCGCAGCTGGAGGATTTCCCCCGTCTGCGCGTCGATGAGCACGTCCTGTATCCACGGCTCATAGCCGGTGTCCTCCGGTCCGCTCGTCTCACTATAGTAGATCTCCGACGGGCAGACCCAGACCGGACGCAGCTCGCAGACCTCCCGCTCCTGCGCGTAGCCGAAGGACACGTACGAAAGCCGCATGCCCGTCACGTCGCGCAGCAGCCCCTCCTGCGCCAGCGCGCGAAGCTGCGCCCGCACGTCATCAAGCGGGCAGAGCGCCACGTCCCGCGCCGTAACCTCCACGACGGACGGCACGCTCGCCCGCAGCCAGCGGTACGTCCCGCCAACGTTCATGAACAGGTTGTACCACGGCAGAACCGGCTCCGGCTCGCCAAAGGCGTCGTTGCGGCTGTCACGCCACGTGAAGGGGGAAAGCTCGACCGGCACGCCGTCCAGCGTGCATGCGACGTCGAACATGTAGACGCCCACCTCTCCGTCGTAGACCGCGTTCCCCCATTCGCCCGTCCGCTTGTCGTAGAGGAAGCACGGCGAGCGCACGGTCATCGCCTGAACATCAAGTGACACCCCCTGCACGTCCAGCGAAGCCAGAAACGCGTTCACGGCGTCCAGCGCCTCCCCGGCGGAAACCGGGCTGCCGTAGGCGTACAGCTCCCGGTCGATCTGCGCGGCGGGGACCGGCTCCTCCGGCTTTCTGCGCACGGCGTAGCCGCGGCGCTTTTGCACCTGCGCATAGTACGGCGAGTCGCCCTCGTCGCCGTTTGCTGAAATCGTCCGCACGCGGTACACGTTCACCTGCGCGGCATCCGGCATCTGCGCCGTCACATCGAGGACGATTTCCCGGCCATACGCCAGGATCGTCTCCTGCCACGGTTCCCGCGCCTGCGTGCGCAGCTCCTGCGGCGTATCGGCCCGCGCGCAGCCCGCCGTCAGCAAAAGCGCCGCCGCGAGCAGCATGACCCGCTTTTTCATCTGCTCCAACCTCCCTTTGCTTTATTATACACAGCACCGGGCATAACCTGACGTTTTTCGCGAAAAAACTTTTCTTTTTCCGAAAGTTCGACTATAATGGACCCATCCTGCGCGGAAAGGAGGCGGCGGTCATGGACGAAAGAGCCTGGTTTGAGGGCGCCTATGCGCAGTACGCAGACTTCCTCTACCGCATCGGCCACCGCCTGCTCGCCGGGCGCAGCGAGGATGTGCTCTGCGACGCGATTCAGGACGTGTTCCTGACGATGTGGAACAAGCGCGCCGAGCTGACGGCCCACCCGAACCTGGGCGGATGGCTGGTCACGGCGCTCAAGTTCCGCCTGCGCACGGACAGCCGCCGCGCGGCGCGCCGGGGCACGCCGCTCTCGCTGGACGACGCGGAGAACCCGCTGCCGGTCGAGGACACGCACGTTCCCTCCCCCGAGGAGAGCGCCGTGCTGCAAAGCCATATCGCTCAGCTGCGCGCGCTGCTGGGCGAGGAGCAGGCGCAGCTCTTCCTCGACTATGTGCTGGGCGGGTACACGGCGAAGGAGCTCGCCGACCGCCGCGGCGTCAGTCCCGAGTGCATCTGGGTGCGCATCTCGCGCCTTCGCAGAAAGATCGCGCAGCACCCGGAAATCTTCTACATCCTCATCCTCCTGCTGTCAGGTTTTTCCCCGCCGCAGCAGTAATCAGGTGAAGGCTCAGGAAAGGAGGCTGCCCCGATGGATGACTTCAAAAAACGGCTGCTGGATGCCGAACTGACGGAGGACGACGTGCGCGCGATCCTCGACTGGCAGCTCTCCCTGCCCGCCGAACAGATGGACTGCGACCTGATGCGCGAGTGCGACCTGTTCCTCTCCCCGGATGCGCCCGGCATGGACGAGGACCGCAGGCGCACGATGCACGACGCGCTGCTCGCGCGCATCGGCGCACAGCCCCCGCGCAGCGCGAAGCCCGCGCGTCTCCCGCACAGGCGGCGCAGGCTGCTGACCGCCGCGCTCATCGCTCTGCTCCTGCTGGCGCTGGCCGTCGGCGGCGTGGCGTATTCCGTCCGCCGCGGCGTGCTCAACTTCAACGAGGACTACGGCTGGTACGGTCCGCTCGTGCACCTTGACGGCGCGGAGGACTTCGTCGTCTCCGGACCGCTGGCGCATGTGGAGCTTCCGCACGTCACCATCGACGTGACGGAGGCCGTCACCGACGGCGCGGACCTGCGCGTGGTCTACAGCGTGACGAACAACGAGGGTCTCCCCGTGACGGGCGAGCCCGGCTCCGACTACACGGACGTGCCCGGTGCGGTGGAGGACGGCGTGCACATGTGCGACTGGATCGAGGTCAACGGGCAGGACGCCTTCTTCGACGACGCCTTCCAGGCCCCGGGCGACGCGCCGGGCCAGATGCTCTACTACCTGCAGACGAATCTGCCCTCGTGGGGCGTGGACATCTCCGGCTGCGAGACGCTTGACATCGGCCTGCCGATGCTCCCGCGCGCGGAGGGCGAACGCAGCTGGCAGACGGTCGATTTTACCATCCCGGCGAAGCTCGACCCCTCGCAGATTCTCGGTGCGCAGTTGGAATCCGCGGACATGGGCGGGCACGCCGTGCGCGTGACGCAGGCGACGTTCTCCCCGCTGAGCGGCTATGTGGAGATCGAGGTCGAAGGTATGACCCGCGAGCTGTTCATGCGCGAGTTCACGACGCTCTGCGAGGTCTACGGCCCGGACGATTACGCGCTCTCCGGCGCGCACCTGACCGGCGGCGGGGAGACGGAGACGGGCTACGCCTTCGGCTTCACGATGCGCCCGCCGCAGGACGGCTGGCCCGGGACGCTGGTGCTCGCGCTCGAGCGCAAGGACTACACTGCCGACTGGGAGGCGGTCATCCGGCTCGTGCCGGGGGAAGCAGAAAAATGAGCAACGCCGCGCGGACAAGCTGCTGTCCGCGCGGCGGTTTCTGTTTTCCTGCTCTCAAATAAAGCCGAGCTGTTCGATCACCAACCGTCAGGTAACGCTCCGCTCCCTGACTGCTTTTCTTTTTTGATCGCTTCGCGATTTGGGAATACGTTGGGGCTGCTGCCCCAAGCCCCTAGCCTGGGACTGGAGCCTGCCGCCGCCAGTGGAACCGAAGCCCACCGCCGCCAGTGGGACTGGAGCCTGCCGCCCGCTGTGCGGGAAAAAGGCAGGCGGAACGTCGGGAACCACAAGGAGCGGCGAAAGCCGCGACTATGTGGGTTCCCCGGAGGATGAAGGTGGGCGAAGCGTTGGGAATCACAAGGAGCATCCGCAGGATGCGACTATGTGAGTTCCCCGGAGGAAACAGGCGGGCGGAGCGTCGGAAATCGCAAGGAGTGCCGCTTGCGGCACGACTATGCGAGTTTCCCGGGTCCCCAGACCCCTTCTTCGCTTCGCGCTTATAGCTCGTTTTTTATTTGAAAAAAGACTATCGCCTGACATACCTGCGCACATCCTCGCCGACGAACGGCAGGATCTGCATGCGGCCTGCGTCGCACAGACGCGCGCCGACGCGGTCGTCGTACTTCTCGTACAGGCCGTCGCTGTCGCAGTTGGTCGTCACCACGATGGCACGGTTCGCGTTGCGCCGCTCGTTGAGGATGTGATAGATGGCGCTGACCGTCACCCCGCGCAGCATCGGCTCGCTGCCCAGGTCGTCGATGCACAGCAGGTCGCAGCCGAGCATGTCCTCCACCTGCTCGGCGCCCTCGCCGCTGAACTGATAGCGGCGCATCAGCTCCGTCAGCCGGTAGGCCGACACCACGACGACCGAGTACCCGCGCTCGAGCACCCGCTGGGCGACACAGTGCATGAGAAACGTCTTGCCCAGGCCCGTCGTGCCGCTGAGCAGCAGGCCGCGCCCCTCGCCGGGCCTGAAGCCGTCGGCGTACGCCTCGCAGACCGCGCGGATCTTCCGGATATAGCCGCGCTGGGTGTTGCGCTTGCCCTCGATGGGCGTGTCCGGGAAGATGCTCTCATTGAACGCGGCAAAGTTCTCGCTCTCCAGCCCCTGCAGGCCCTCATTCTGGTAGAGCTTGTGCATCACCGCGCGCTTCAGACATGCGCACTGCTCATGCACCGGCTCGCCGACGTAGCCGGTATCCCGGCACAGCTGGCAGCGGCAGACCGGCTGCAGATAGTCCTCCGGCAGGCCGCAGGCGGTCAGCTCCCGGCGCAGCGCCCGGTTGATCTCCCCGACCTCGCGCTGCATGTCCGCGGAAATGTCCTTCGCGCGCGCGGGCGCGGCGAACGCGCTGCGCATGCCCCCGAAGAAGAGCTTCTGCCGCCGCTCCAGCAGCGCCGCCACAGCGGGGCTCTTCTGCGCGGCTTCTGCGCGGCGTGCCTTCTCCTCGGCCAGGTTCTGCGCGCGCTGCGCCTCCAGATCGGACAGCGCCTCGCGCGTCACGTTTTCCCGACTGACCATCAGCTCTCCTCCTCGTCAAGATCGACCACCGCCGCGCTGTACGCCGCGCGGCGCTCCTGCGGCGTCTGGCGCAGCAGCACGTCCTGCGTGCGCGCGGTCTGCACGCCCTTGCCCGCGCCGGTGCGCAGATGCGCCTCGTGCTCCTCGCGCGCAGCCGCCTCGTTCGTGATGCCCGCCTGCTGCCAGCTGACCAGAATCCGGTTGCAAACCATCATCGGCGAGGCGCTGCCCCGCGCGTAGTCCGCTGCCAGCTGCACCAGCTCCATCGGCATGTGCATCTCGCCCAGCCAGCGGCTCAGCAGGTCGCGGTCCGGCTGATTGACACGCTTCTCGATCCCCATCACGCCATAGACCGCACGCAGCTGCTCGTTGAGCGCCTTCACGCGCACGCGCGCCGCGCGCACCTGATCCGCCGAGGCAAAGCCGCGGTTTTTCCAGTCGAGCAGCTTCGCCTCCACGTCCTCCAGGCTGCCGCCGGTGGTTTTGGCGTGCGCCTCGCTGACGGCCATCAGGATCATCTCCTGCGTGAAGCCCATCTGCCGCCATCCGTCGATGACGGCGAGGTCCTCCTGCGGCGGCGTGACGCCCGCGCGCCCCAGCCCCGCATAGACCTCGCGGGCAAAGTCGCGCTCCGTGTGCTCCCGTGCCATGCCGGCGGCGAGCTCCTGCACGTCGTGGCGGCCCAGCTGGTGCTGGCGCATCAGGATGCCGTCGAGGTACGCCATCGTCGGTACGCCCTTCGTCGTCTCCCGACAGGCCTCCTGCACCGCGTCCTCGGTGAAGCCCCACTCGTCGAGCCACTTGTTGTAGAGCGCCTTCTCATCGTCGCTCGGCTCGCGCCGCTGGCCCAGGCGCGCCAGCAGCTTCTTGAGCGATTTTTTCCTTTCCTCGTCGATGATCACGAGCTTTTCGACGTCCTCCGCCGTGCGCACGCCGCGCTGCGCCCAGTCGCGGGCCGTGCGGTCCGCCACGCGGAAGGAGAAGCGCCCGCGGCTCTTCTTGACCTCCATCTGCAGCAGCATCAGCACGACCTCCTCGGACAGCTCCAGCACGTCCACCCAGTCGAAGATCTTCTGATAGTCCGCGCTCTCGGTCAACCGGTCGCCCAGGATGCGGCGCACCTCCTCGGTGAAGCTGCGGTTGTAGAGCTTCTCACCCGGGTCCTGCGCGCGCGTGAGCGTGAGCTGCTTGATGTTCATGTAGGCGTAACAGACCGGGTTGTCGCCCACCTGACGCACCAGCCCGTTGCGCGCCCAGTAGCGGAAGGCGTGCTCCACGTCCTCCTCCGTCATGTCGAGGTCGCGCGCCATGCTGGTGAGCGACATACGCTCCTGATTATGATAGCAGATCATCAGCCCATAGAGGTAGACCTTCACATAGTCGCCCGGCGCGCGCAGCATGTACTCGGTGATGAACATGTTCTCCACCGGCGTCACATCAAACCCCGCCGCACTCCCGTCAAACGCACAAAACGCCATGATCCGCCCCTCTTTTCCCGTATTCGCATAGATAATGATATTGTAGCACAGTTTTTGCGATTGATCAATCCCGTCAGGTTTCCGGTTGACAAGCCCCCGCCGCGCGCCGTACAATAAGAAGACCAAGGTTTTTGAAAGGCGTTTGCATGAACAGGAAAAATGTGCTCTCTTACCTGCTGGCGCTCTGCGTGCTCTTCGCCGTGGGCAGCGCCGCAGCGCTTCTGCTTCGCGAATACGACCGCCGCACGGAGGACGTCGCCCCGCTTGCGGAGGGCAGGCAGCTTTCCTTCCCGCTGTGCAGCTTCGCCCTCACCGTGCCGGAGGACGCACAGGTGCTGGAAGCCGACCCGGGCGACGGCGCGCTGTATGCCGCGTCCATCGTCATGGAGGAGGGCGTGCTGCGCTTCGCCGCATACGAAAACGAGACGGGCGAGCGCATCGAGACGCTCGACGCGCAGCAGCTCGTGACTCGGTATGCGAGCGCCGGTGCCGAAGACGTACGTCTGCGCACGCTCGGCGGCCGTCTCTTCATCGAATACGCCGTCACTCTGGACAGCGAAGCCGCGCAGGCCCGCCGCTGTCTGCTTTTTGAGACGTGGGACGAGCACATCCAGCTCATCTTTGAAACGGACCTGAGCGAGCGCGGCGCGCTGCCCATCCTCGCATCCATCACCCGGGAATAAGGAGGCACCGACATGGCCTTTGCCCATCTGCATCTGCATACCGAATACAGCCTGCTCGACGGCGCGAACCGCATCGGCCCCCTGCTCGACCGCGTGAAGGAGCTGGGCATGGACGCCTGCGCCATCACCGATCACGGCGCGATGTACGGCGTCATCGACTTCTACACCGAGGCGAAGAAGCGCGGCATCCACCCCGTCATCGGCTGCGAAATCTACACCTGCGACAACATGGACGACCGCAGCCTGCAAAACGGCCTGCGCGCCACCAACCACCTCATCCTGCTGTGCGAGACGCAGGAGGGCTACCGCAACCTGACCAAGCTGGTCAGCGAGGGCTGGACGCGCGGCTTCTACTACCGCCCGCGCGTGGACATGGAATGCCTCAAAAAGTACAGCCGCGGCCTGATTGCTTCCAGCGCGTGTCTCTCCGGCAGGCTGTCGAAGCTCCTGCTCGACGGCAACTTCGAGGCCGCCTGCGCGCACGCCCGCGAGATGGAGGCGCTCTTTGGCAAGGGCAACTACTTCATCGAGCTGATGGACCACGGCCTGGCGGACGAGCAGCGCGTGCTGCCGGAGCTGGTACGCGTGAGTGAGGAAACCGGCATCCCGATGATCGTCACGAACGACTGCCACTACCTGCGCCGCGAGGATGCGCCCGCGCAGGAGGTGCTCATGTGCATCCAGACGGGCAAGACACTCGAGGACGAAAACCGCATGCGCATGGAGACCGACACGCTCTACGTGAAGAGCGAGGACGAGATGCGCGCGCTGTTCGCGAAGTGGCCGGACGCCGTGGAGCGCACCGAGGAGATCGCCAGGCGCTGTCAGGTTGATTTCGTCTTCGGCGAGACGAAGCTGCCGCGCTTCCCCACCGAGCCGGGCGAGACGAGCGAGCAGATGCTGCGCAGGCTCTGCGAGGCCGGCCTGGCTGAGCTCTACCAGCCCGTCACGGACGAGGCCCGCAGCCGCATGGAGTACGAGCTGTCCGTCATCATCAAGATGGGCTACGTCGATTACTTCCTGATCGTCTGGGACTTCATCAACTACGCCCGCAGCCAGAACATTGTCGTCGGCCCCGGCCGCGGCTCCGGCGCAGGCTCCATCGTCGCCTACTGCCTGCACATCACGCAGCTCGACCCGCTCAAATACAACCTGCTCTTCGAGCGGTTTTTGAACCCGGAGCGCGTCTCCATGCCCGATATCGACGTCGACTTCTGCTATGAGCGCCGCCAGGAGGTCATCGACTACGTCGCCCGGCGCTACGGGGCCGACCACGTCAGCCAGATCATCACCTTCGGAACGATGAGCGCGCGCGCCGTCGTGCGCGACGTGGGCCGCGTGCTGGGCTACCCCTACGCCGAGGTCGATCAGATCTCCAAGTCGATCCCCTTCGAGCTGAACATGACGCTCGAGCGCGCGCTCAAGCTCTCCCCGGAGCTGCGCCGCCGCTACGAGGATGAGGAGCGCGTCAAGAAGCTCATCGACACCAGCCGCGCGCTGGAGGGCCTGCCGCGCCACGCCTCCACGCACGCGGCGGGCGTGCTCATCACGGACAAGCCCGTCACCGAGTACGTCCCGCTCCAGCGCAACGACGAGGTCATCACCACCCAGTTCCCGATGGGCACCATCGAAAAGCTGGGCCTGCTCAAGATGGACTTTCTCGGCCTGCGCACGCTGACCGTCATCCGCGACGCGCTCGATCTGATGCACGATGCGGGCGTTGACATGAAGGCGGAGCAGATCCCATTAGACGACAAGGCCGTCTACGACATGATCTCCGAGGGCGAAACGGACGGCGTGTTCCAGCTGGAATCCGGCGGCATGCGCGCGTTCCTGGCGAACATGAAGCCGCAGAACTTTGAGGACATCATCGCCGCGATCTCGCTCTACCGCCCCGGCCCGATGGAATCCATCCCCCGCTACATCCAGGGCAAGAACGATCCCTCGTCCATCCACTATCTGCACCCGAAGCTCGAGCCCATCCTCGCCGTCACCTACGGCTGCATGGTCTATCAGGAGCAGGTCATGCAGATCGTGCGCGATCTGGCGGGCTATTCCTACGGCCGAAGCGACCTCGTGCGCCGCGCAATGGCCAAAAAGAAGCACGACGTCATGGCCAAGGAACGCGAGATCTTCATCAACGGCCTCGAGGAGGACGGCGTCGTCACCGTGCCCGGCTGCGTGCGCAACGGCGTCTCCGCGGAGATCGCCAGCCAGATCTTCGACGAGATGACCGCCTTCGCCTCCTACGCCTTCAACAAGTCCCACGCCGCGGCCTACGGCGTCGTCGCCGTGCGCACGGGCTGGCTCAAGCGCCACTACCCCGTGCAGTTCTTCGCGGCGATGCTCAACTCCGTCTCCGGGGACAGCGGCAAGGTCGCCGGGTACTCCGAATACTGCCGCAAGCACGGCATCCCGCTGCTGCCGCCGGACATCAACGCCTCCGGCCGCAAGTTCTCCGTCGGCCGGAGCGCGGACGGCACGCCCGGCATCCGCTTCGGCCTCGGCGCGATCAAGTCCTGCGGCGACAAGGCCATCGACTCGATCATCTCCACCCGCCAAAGCGGCGGCCCCTACAAGGACATCTTCGACTTCTGTCAGCGCATCGACACCGACCAGGTGAACAAGCGCGTCGTGGAAGCACTGATCCTGGCGGGCGCGTTCGACTGCACGGGCGCCAACCGCGCGCAGCTGATGGCCGTCTATGAGGCGGCGCTCGAGGGCGCGTCGCGCTCCCGCAAGAGCAACGTGCGCGGCCAGCTCTCGCTTTTCGGCGACGGCATGCTGGAGGAGGTCAACCCGCCGATCCCGGACGTGCCGGACTATCCGCTGCGCACAAAGCTCGGCTATGAAAAGAGCGTCACCGGCCTGTACATCACCGGGCACCCGCTGGGCGAATACACCACGGCGCTCTCCGGGCTGTCCATGAACACCGCAAAGCTCGCCGAGCTGACCGAGGCGCCGGACCACGGCCTCGCCAGCGACGGCATGCGCGTCTCGATGGGCGGCATGCTCACAGAGGTGCGGCAGAAGGCGACCCGCTCCGGCAGCCTGATGGGCTTTGCCACGCTGGAGGACCTGACCGGCGCCATCGAGATGCTCATCTTCCCGAAGGTGCTCGAGCGCGTCGCGACGGAACTGATGCCGGACACGGCGGTCATCGTGACCGGTCGGCTGTCCATCCGCGAGGACGAGGACCCCAAGCTGCTGCTCGACGAGATCGAGCCGATGCCCACGAACGCAGAAGCCAGGGATCAGGCTAAAAAGGCAGGCGTCGCCCCGGCCGCAATCTCCCGCCCCGCGCCCGCGCCAGACGAGGTGCTGCCCGGCGGCACGCTCTACCTGCGCCTGCCCAGCGACAGCGCCATCCCGATGGTTACGCCGCTGCTCGAGCGCTCCGGCGGCGCGGTCGGCGTGGTGCTCTACATCGAGGCCACGGGCAAAAAGCTGCGCGCGCCCGCGTCCATGAACGTGACGCCGACGAAGAAGCTCATCGGCGCGCTGCGAGACATGCTCGGCGCGAAGAACGTCGTGCTGAAATGACACAAACGGGGCTGTCAAGCTGATTCCGAACAATCCGTCAAGCAATTTTCTAAGAATGATTGGCTTTTTCGAGCTTGGGGCTCTGCCCCAACGCCCCGCCAAAGGGCTTTCCGATCGCCCTTTGGAAACCTTCGGGCGCAAACCTTCTTCGTTTTTGCCTGGGATTTCTGGATTCTTAGCCTGACAGCCCCGTCCTGTTTTATGCGGCTGTTCTTTCGGTTTTGGGGCTGCCGCCCCAAAACCTGCCCGGGGCTTTGCCCCGGCCCCCACCAGGGACACTGTCCCTGGACCCTTCTCCGCTTCGCGCTGCAAAAAGCATCATTCCTGCTTCAGCGCCTTCGTGAGCACCTCCAGCAGGCACAGCAGATTACGCTCATCGAACTGCGTATCCCGCGGCGTGTGGATGCGGCTCAGATAGAGCACGCGCTTGCCCTGCAGCGCAGCAAACGCCGTGCCGCGGCGGAAGACCAGTTGATCGGACGGATAAAACGTCCCGGGCGCGGTGCCGGTCCTGGCCACGCGGTCATAGCGCGGAGCGACCTGTGCAAGCGCGGCGGCCACGTCGCGCGCCTGCGCGCTTTCCATGACCTCCTTGCTGCCCGCGTACAGCAGCGTATGGCCGTCGGAGATGCAGTCGAGGTTGATCACAAACGCGCGCTTCGCTGCCGCCGGATGCGCCTTCGTGAACGCCGTGGAGCCGAGGAAGCCCTTCTCCTCGTTGTCAAAGAGGACAAACGCCACATCACTGCGGCCCGCGAAGGCATGCAGCGCCAGCAGCGTGAGCGCCACGCCGGAGGTGTTGTCGTTCGCGGTGTGCGGATTCGCCGGTCCGCAGATCAGCAGCGCCACGACGACGATCATCAGCAGCAGGCTCATCAGGCTGCACAGCATCAGTCCCGCCCATTCGGGAACCGGAAGCTGGTGCACCAGCCAGCCCGCGGCGTACCCCACGCCCAGACCGAGCACGCCGAGAAAGAGCATCGGCACGAGCGCCTGCGTCACGATGATCAGCGGCCAGTTCTGCGGCGTCATCACGTTGGGAAACGGCAGCCGAGCGCAGGTGTCATAGTGCGCGGTGATCAGCGTCTTCGCGCGGTCCACGTCGCCGATGACGACGTTGCGCGTGTCCACAAAATGTCCGCTGCGCTCGATCTTCACCTCATAGCCCAGCGCCTGCGCGTAATCCCGCGCCCATTGGCGGAAGGCGCTCTTCTGCTCCGCGCTCTTTCTCACCTGGTAACGGCCCAGCAGCTCACCGCGCAGCCGCGTCAGCTCCTTTTTCATTGGCATCACCTCTGTCAGACCATTATAGCACAGGGCCGCGCGAGCGTCCATCCAAAACAGAGCGGTCCGCACAGATCAAAAGCGGGCTGTGCCCGCCGCACGATGCTTTGACGCAATTTCCTCTTCATCAAAAAAGCGCCCGGACTTCGGACGCTCTTTTGATGAAGAGGAGAAAGAAAGAGAGAAACTCGTTCCCCGGCTTCTGCGCAAGCCCGGGAGCGCCGGCCGGACGAGCTTGAGCCTGACGTCCTGCCGATGGATGTATTATACGCTGCATCGCACATTCTGTCAACCCCAATGCTGCAATTTTATTCTCTTTTTCTCCGATTTTTTCCCTTAATTGGCATGCTGTATGGCACAATCTGCATTTTGTATGGATTTGGTATTCATCTGTCCGCATTCGGTCCGGCGTGAATTGACAATCAGGCGACTTGTTGCTATAATAGACTGAACTTCTCAAAGGAGGGTTTTTCCCATGACATACGAGGAAGCCATGGCGCTTTTGCGCCGCTACAACAAGGAGCCCTTCCACCTGTGCCACGCGATCACCGTGTCGAAGGTGATGCGCCGCATGGCCGATGCGCTGGGCTACGGCGAGGAGGCCGATTTCTGGGCCGTTGTCGGCCTGCTGCACGACATCGATTTCGAGCAGTGGCCCGACGAGCACTGCAAGAAGTGCGTCGAGCTGCTGCGCGAGGGCGGCGCGGACGAGCGCCTCATCCACGCGGTCGTCTCCCATGGCTATGGCCTATGCGTGGACGTCGCGCCGGAGCACGAGATGGAGAAGGTGCTCTTCGCCTGCGACGAGCTGACCGGCCTCATCGGCGCCTGCGCGAAGATGCGCCCGTCCGGCAGCATCACCGACATGGACCTCAAGAGCCTCAAGAAGAAGTACAAGTCGAAGGGTTTCGCCGCGGGCTGCTCGCGCGAGGTCATCGCCCAGGGCGCGCAGATGCTCGGCTGGGAGCTCGACGACCTGCTCTCCCGCACGCTCGAGGCCATGAAGCCCGACGAGGCCGCCGTCGCTGCGGAAACCGCCGCGCTCGCCTAAAGGATGTTCTGCACGGAGAGCTCCTGCCGCTCGCTGACGTGCTCGATGCCGCCCTCCAGCTCCCCGGCGTAAATCATCGCCGAGGTGCGGTCGCCGCACTCCAGCGCGCCGATGAGCCGGGAGAGCGCATAGCGCACGTCGTCCGTCGATTTGTGATCCACCATCATTTCAAGCCGTACCGCGCGCTCGTCCCACAGCTGGTCGAGCGCGCGCGCTTTTTGGAGCGCTGCATCCAGCGCGTCCGCACGGACGTCCGAGAGAATCTCATGCGTCCTGTTCAGGGCCTCGTCCGTCAGGCTGTGCACACTGATGAATTCCACCAGCCTCAGCACCGCCAGCAGCGCCATGACGCTCAGGATCGTCAGCACCCGTCTGCGCATGTCACCACCTCACCTTGTCCGGTGCCACCGCGGGAATATACAGCAGCCGCCCGCCCTCGCCCTTTTCCTGCACGAGCAACACGCCCTGCGTGTCCAGCGCCGCCAGCAGCACATCCGTGTCCCGCCCGATGCCCTGCCCCTGCAGGAGCCGCCGCAGCCATCCCGCATCCAGACCGGCGATGCGCAGCGAGCGCTCCTGCAGCTTGCCGTCGAGAATCAGCGTCAGCGGAATGCCGTCGTAGCGCTGCGGCAGGCCCTGCTCCCCGCGCGTCGCGGGTCGGCTGTCCGCCGAGGGAAACACGCTCAGCGCGCCGTTCGTCTCCAGCACGACGCTGCCCGTCTCGTGCAGGCCGATGACGCCCTGCGAGCGGATGCCCTCCATCAGGTCGGACAGGTCGAAGCAGAGCCGTTGCAGCTCCTGCTCGCAGATTTTGCCGTCGCGCACGAGCACGCTGGGCCGCCCGCAGATCAGCCGCCGCATGCGCATGCTGGCGAAGGACAGCGCGCTGAGCAGGCTGTGCAGCATCAGCAGCGTGAGGATCGCCACGATGCCGCCCAGCAGCGGCAGCTCCACATCGCCCATCGGCTGGGTCGCCAGGTCGGAGATCATCAGCATGATGACCACCTCGTAGGGTTGAAGCTGGGCCAGCTGCCGCTTGCCCATCAGCCGCACGACGATGGTCGTCACCAGAAACAGAATGATGGTACGCAAAAAGCCCGTGAGCACCGTGATCCCTCCTGCGGGATACGGTGCCCCGGGCTTTCATCTTCTATTCGACGGCTGCTCACGCGCGCATCGCGTAGCCGCCCTCGACCTTCTTCCAGATCGCCTTGCGTCCGGCCCTGAACGCGCCCACCGCCGCATGCAGCATGCAGATGCCGCGGTCGATCTGCGCATACTTCTTGTAGAGCACCGCCGTCGGCTCCTCAATGGCGACGCTCGTCTTGTCCGCCGTGATCTTCCAGGGCTGCAGGTTCATCGCGCTCGGCGCAAGGCGCGCCGCGAGCACGGCCTCCTTCTGCCAGGCGCCCAGCTCCTCAAGCTGAGCCTCGCTCATGCCGCAGATCTTCTCGATCGGCTTGCGCTTGGGCGCAAAGGGCGGCAGCTCCGCCTTGCCCAGGGCGATGACGCAGTGCACAGCCTCGTCGTTCTTGAGCTCCACATTGCGGCTGATGACATCCGGATAAAAGCCCGCACCCAGCCAGCAGGTACCCAGGCCCATCGCCGTCGCCTCCAGCACGAGCGCCTCGCCCATGAAGCCCTCGACCTCCATCGGCGTGCCCTGCTTGGCGACGATGACCGCATACACGTCCGTGCCCTTGATCTGGCTGCGCAGGCCGGGGCCCTTGAACATGCGGACCGTCACGCCCTGCCAGCTGAGCTTGCGGCAGAGCACACCCAGGCGGTCAAGCTGCGCCTTGTCTGGCGCGCCGGTATATTTGCGCACGGAGCTGCGCGCATACAGCGCGTCGCACCAGCCCTTTTCAATATTGAGTTCAAACATTGCATCCCACTCCCGACTCCGAGGGGAGGTTCCCCCGTATTTGCTTTCCTTATACTTTAGCACGCCGCGGCGCGGCCTGTCAATGAAAAACGTTGACTCGTGCAAAAAAGCGGCGGGCCGTGCCCGCGCCCACCTCCGAACAGCTCTGCAGAATCAAGCCATTCTGTGCCCGCTGCACGTCTCTTTCAGCTTGATCCATCTCACAAGCGGGCTGTGCCCGCACCCACCTCCAGACATCCTTGCGGACGGCCCATGACAAAAGCGGCCCGCGCCAGGGCGGACCGCTCGATGCAGCTTGTTTTCTCAGGTGAGCGAGGCGACGAAGCCCGCGATGCGGGTCACGCCACGGTCAATCGTCTCCAGCGACGTCGCGTAGGACATGCGGCAGAAGCCCTCCGTGCAGAACGCGCTGCCCGGCACGACGGCCACATCCGCGCACTCGAGCAGGCACTCGGCGAACGTCATGGAGTCGGTGATCTCCGTCTCCCCGCTGTGCTTGCCAAAGAGGCCCGACACGTCCATCATCACATAGAACGCGCCCTTGGGCATCAGGCAGTGCAGGCCCGGGATGGCGTTCAGGCGGTGCACGAGGTACTTGCGGCGGCGGTCATACTCGGAGCGCATGTGCTCGATCTCGCCGTCCCGCTTGGGATCGTTCAGCGCCGCGACGGTCGCATACTGCGCGATGGAGTTGCTGCCGCTGGCGATTTGGCTCTGCATGCTGCTCATGGTCTTGAGGATGGGCGCGGGGCCGGCGGCGTAGCCGATGCGCCAGCCGGTCATGGCGAAGGATTTCGACACGCCGTTGATGACGATCGTCTGATTGTAGATGTCCTCGCCGAGGGACGCGATGGAGACGTGCTGCTCGCCGTCGTAGATGAGCTTCTCGTAGATCTCGTCGGAGATAACATAGAACTGCTTCTCGACCGCCAACTTTGCGATGCCCGCAAGCTGTTCCCGGTTCCAGACGCAGCCGTTCGGGTTGTTCGGGGAGTTGAGGATCAGCAGCTTGGTGCGCTCCGTGACGTGCGGCGCCAGGTCCGCCGCCTCCACGACGAAGCCCTTCGCCTTGTCGCCGGGCACGAGCACCGGCACGCCGCCCGCCAGGCGCACCATCTCCGGATAGGACACCCAGCAGGGCGTGGGAATGAGCACCTCGTCGCCGGGATTGAGCAGCACGCTGATGGCGGTATACAGGGACGCCTTCGCGCCGTTGGAGACGACGATCTGCGCGGGCGTATAGTGAAGGCCGTTGTCGCGCTCCAGCTTGTCGCAGATGGCGCGGCGCAGCTCGATGGTGCCGGGCACGGCGGTATAGCCGGTCAGGCCCATGTCCAGCGCCTCATGCGCCGCGGTGCGGATGTACTGCGGGGTCTTGAAATCCGGCTCGCCGGCGCAGAAGGACACAACGTCGCGGCCCTGCGCACGCATCTCCTTGGCACGGCCGTCGATGGCCAGGGTCGGGGACGGGGAAATCGCGCTGCACACGCGGGAAAGCTCCAGGGACAAGATAACTCCTCCTCAAGGCCCGAAGGCCGCTGAAATGAATGTCTGTATTATTATAGGACCGTTTTAAGGATTTTGCAACCGGAAACTTGCCATTTTTCAGGGCATTTTCTTATTCAATCCTGCATGGTTAATCCCGAAAGCCTGCATTTTCCGCCTCCCCGTCCGCTTTCCTCTTCTGGATGGCGCACAAATTGGAAGCAAATTTCCCGATTTTTGATTGAAATGCTTGCATGTTTTGCCTTTTTGCGTTATGATGGTTCTGTATCTTGATCTGAAATCTGTGTGGAGGTGTTTTCTTTGCATCATATGGCCAAATGGCTCGTCGCCGTGCTGCTGGTCAGCCTGCTCGGCTGCGCCGCCGCCGTCGCGGAGGATACGTATTATCTGGAGCTGCCCTCCAAGGGCATCACGTCTTCCATGAAGATCACCGTCGATGTGCCGGGTGAGAATCCGGTCATGAACGGCATCAACCCGCTGACCGGTGAAACCTGGTACGGCAACTACTACCCCATTCTCGTCAACATCGACGCCCATCCCGACGCGCTCCCGCACTGGGGCATCGCGTCCGCGGACATCGTCTATGAGATGCCCATCCAGAAGGACGGTTCCACCCGTTCCGCCGCGATCTTCATGAGCTCCGTCCCCAACTTCGTGGGTCCGGTCCGCTCCGCGCGCGTGCCGATGGCGTCCCTGCGTGAGATGTGGGACAGCGCCTGGGTCTTCTACGGCTGGCAGAACGCCGATAAGAAGAACGACCTGGTCGTGGACGTGGACAACTGGGCGCTCCATCTGCATGAGGATGCGCGCCAGAAGGGCCGCTGGGTCTTCCCGTTCGTCGAGGGCATCGAGAAGAACTACTCTTCCTATTTCCATCGCGAGTCCGATGGCGAGCATGTCGCGCCGCACAACGTGCAAATCGATCTGCAGCAGGTGCTCGCGCTGTTCACCAAGGAATCCACCAAGCATCCCTTCAAGTTCACGGAGACCGGTCTTGACCGCGGCGTGGACGTCTCCAGGATCACCATCAACTACAAGACCACCGATCCGGCCTACATCACCGAGTACGTCTACAACGAGAACTCCGGCCTGTACGACCGCTACCGCAACGGCGAGCCGTACATCGACGGCTCCACCGGTGTCGCCACGTCCTACGCGAACGTGATCGTCATCCGCACCTCCGTCACCTGGTACAACAACAACGCCTCCCGTCCGGTCATCCAGCTCGTCGGTCAGGGCACCTGCGAGATCTTCCAGAACGGCAAGTACATCCGCGGCACCTGGGTGCGCACAAACAACGCCAAAACGGCCGACGAGTTCGGCGCGCAGGCCTACCGCATGGTGTTCCTCGACGAGAACGGCGAGGAGCTGGAGATGAAGGTCGGCAAGACGTTCATCCAGATCGTGGACAACGAGCAGCCGGTCATCGTCACCGCCGGTGAGAAGATCGAGGGTGCGAAGGCCCAGGCCACGCCGAAGCCCACCGCCACGCCGAAGCCGACCCGCACGCCCAAGGCGACCCGCACGCCCAAGGCCAACGCCGAGACCCCCGCTCCGGTCGAGCAGGTCGAGGATGAGGGCGACGAGGACTTCACCTTCGGCGGCTGATCTTCCCAAGCACAAAGCCCCTTCCACCCGGAAGGGGCTTTTCCTGTGTCCGTGCGTAAATGCCTGCACGCAAAACGCGGCACCCGGAGCACTCCCGGATGCCGCGTTTTTCTGATGGATTACTGATGCTCCGCACGGTACCTGGTGAGCAGCTTCTCGATGCGCTTCCACGGATCGAGCAGGTGCGCCAGGGACTGGTCATGGTTGAGCGTCGCGATGACGAACGCCATGTACTTGCTCATGTCCGCCTGGCTGAACCACGGCGCATCGAGCACCTCCTGCGGCGTGTAGGTGAGGTTGGTCGCGAAGACGTGGTCGATCATGCCCTCCTCGTACGCCTTGTTGAACGCTTCGAGGCCGCTGGTGAAGAAGGCGAACGTCGCGCCGGCGAAGACGCGCTTCGCGCCGCGCTTTTTGAGGTTGTAGGCCAGGTCGAGCATGGAGTCGCCGGAGGCAATGATGTCGTCCGCGACGAACACGTCCTTGCCCTCCACGCTGTCGCCCATGTACTCGTGCGCGATGATCGGGTTGCGGCCGTTGACCACGCGGGTGTAGTCGCGGCGCTTGTAGAACATGCCCAGATCGACGCCCATCGCGGAGCTGTAGTAGATGTTGCGGCCCATCGCGCCCTCGTCCGGGGAGATGACCATCATGTGCTCCTTGTCGATCTTCAGATCGTCGTAGGTGTGGCACATGGCCTTGAGCATCTGGTAGGTCGGCATGATGCTCTCAAAGCCGCTGAGCGGGATGGCGTTCTGCACGCGCGGGTCGTGCGCGTCGAAGGTGATGATGTTGGAGACGCCCATGGCGACGAGCTCCTGGAGCATCACCGCGCAGTCCATGGACTCGCGGGCGGTGCGCCTGTGCTGACGGCCCTCGTAGAGCATCGGCATGATGACGTTGATGCGGTACGCCTTGCCGCTGACCGCCGCAATGATGCGCTTGAGGTCGGCGTAGTGCTCGTCCGGCGTCATCGGGATCTCCTTGCCGTAGAGCTTGTAGGTGCACTGATACGCGCCCACGTCGCAGATGATGTACAGGTCGTAGCCGCGCACGGAGTTGAGCAGCATGCCCTTCCCCTCTCCGGTGCCAAAGCGCGGGCAATGCGCCTCCAGCAGGAAGCCGTTCGCCTCCGCGCCGTAGAGGCTGTGCAGCTCCTCGGCGGTCGAGCTGTCCACCTGCCAGTTCATCAGGTACTCGTTGACGCGCCTGCCCATCTCCTCACAGCCGCGCATGGCGATGACGCCAAGCGGCGCAACCGGCCGCATCGGAAACTTCTGGGACGCTGCGATGGTTTGACTCTCTTTCATGCTGATTCCCCTTCTTCAGTAATCCGGTTGGAAAAAACACAGTTTCATTATAACACATCTTTTCCTTTTGATAAGCAATGTTCGCCTTTTTCCCAAAAATTCGTCCCCTTGCGACAAATTTTCATGCGCTTTACGTCAACCGTTTACCATCTTGCTTTTTCTTTCACAGAAAGACCTTTTTCGCGCCGCCTCCCGTCCTTGACCCGGGCATCGCGCCTTGGTATAATAAGTGCACCCGAACATGAAGGAGGCTTTCCCTTGAAGCGCATCGTCCTGACAGGCGGCGGCACCGCCGGACACGTTTCCCCGAATCAGGCGCTCATTCCCCTGCTGCTCGCCGAGGGCTGGGAGATTCACTATATCGGCACGAAGAACGGCATCGAGCGCACGCTGATCGAGCCGACGGAGGGCGTGACCTATCACGCAGTCAGCTCCGGCAAGCTGCGCCGCTACTTCGATCTCAAGAATTTCACGGACCCGTTCCGCGTCATCGCGGGCGCATTCCAGAGCTTCTCCATCATCCGCAAACTGAAGCCGGCCGTCGTGTTCTCGAAGGGCGGCTTCGTGAGCGTGCCGGTCGTCGTAGGCGCCGCGCTGTGCGGCGTGCCCGTCGTCATGCACGAGAGCGACATCACGCCCGGCCTGGCGAACAAGCTGTGCAAGCCGTTCGCCAAGGCGGTCTGCACGACGTTCCCGGAGTGCGCCAAGCTGCTGGGCGACAAGGGCATCCAGACTGGCACGCCGCTGCGTGCGCAGATCTTCTCTGGCACGCGGGAACGCGGCCTTGCGCTCACGGGCTTTACCGGCGAACGGCCCGTGCTGATGATGATCGGCGGCTCTCTGGGCGCGCAGACCGTCAACGCCGTGCTGCGCGAGGCGCTGCCGGAGCTGACGAAGCGGTTTGATGTGCTGCACGTCTGCGGCAAGGGCAACCTCGCCCCGGAGCTGGAGGGCATGCCCGGCTACCGCCAGTTTGAATACCTGACCGACGAGCTGCCGGACGCGTTCGCCTGTGCCGATATTCTGCTCTCGCGCGCCGGTTCCAATTCGCTCTCCGAGATTCTGGCGCTGCACAAGCCCGCGCTGCTCATCCCCTATCACAGCGGCCGCGGCGATCAGGTGCTCAACGCGAACTCGCTCAAGGCGCGCGGGCTGGCGCATGTGATGCTGCAAAGCGAGCTGACCGCGCAGTCCCTGCCGCCCGCGCTCGACGCGCTCTGGGAGGACCGCGAGCTGCTCGTTCAGCGCATGAGCGCCCTGCCCGATGCCGACGGCACGCAGGCCGTGCTGGCGCAGATTCATAAGTACGCGAAGGCGCAGTAAACCATCGCCGCATACAAAAAGAGACGCAGCTTGCTGCGTCTCTCTTGTTTATTCAGCCTCGTAGGTCAGCGTCTCGGCATCCTTGTCGATTGAGATCACGTTGACCACATAGTCGCGCACAAAACCCTGCGTCTTGCCGGACTCCGTCGCCACCTCGTACCAGATCAGCCCCTTGTCATCCTTGTACCTGGCAAAGATGTTCAGCGTGTTGCCCTGGCTGAGCTGGCGCACCAGCTTGGCGCTGGCAGACGGCGCAACGCGCACATTCGCTGCGCGGTTGGTCTTCGCCGTGCCGATGGGCGTCCGCGCCTCTGCCCCGTCAGCCGCATTGCCCGCTGTGGAGGTCTCCGGCTTCAATGTCGCCTTCGGCGTCGCCGTCGGCTTGGGCGTCGGCGTGGGGATGCCCAGATCGACGCCCTTGTCGAGGTCGATCACATAGTCGCGGGCATAACCCTTCGTCGAGCTGCCCTGCACCTGCACCTCATACCAGATACTGCCGTTCTTGTCCGTCTGCACGGAGAGGATGTCGACAGCCTTGCCCTTCCTGATCGTCGTGAGCACCGTGCCGTTCATCACCTTGCGGATGTTGGCATCGCGGTTGGCCGTGCCCGTGCCGATGGCGTCCGGATTCGGCGTCGCGGTCGGCTGCGCCGTCGTGCCGGGCTTGGGCGTGGCCGTCACCTTGGGTGTCGCGGTCGGCGCGGCGATCTTGTCCTTCGTGTCCACGACGTAGTCGCGCATATAGCCCTCGGCCGCCAGGTCGTCCACCGTCACCGCGTACCAGACTTTGCCGTTCTTGTCCAGCAGTGCCTCGTGAATCGTCACCGCCTGGCCCTTCTTCACGGTCTGCTTGATCTTTCCGTTGGACGTCGCTGTCTCGCGCAGGTACGCGTCGCGGTTCGTCTCGCCCGTGCCCAAATCGAGCTTTGGCGTCGCCGTCGGCTTGGGTGTCGCGGTTGGCGTCGGGCTGGGCGAAGGCGTCGGCGTGGGCGTGGGCGACGGGCTCGGCGTCGGCGTATTCGTCAGAATGATCGGCAGCGGCGTCTCGCTCTGCACAGCCGTCGGCGTCGGGCTGGGCGTGGGACTCGGCGTCGGCGACGGACTCGGCGTGTTCGAGACGATCACCGGCGCCTGCGTCGGCTCCGCCGTTTCGCTCGTCATGATCACCGGGACCTGCGTCGGCTCCGGCGTGGCCGTCTCCTGCGCCGCGGGGGCGAACACGATGGTTCCCGGCGCCTGCGTGGCCTCGCTCACGGGGGCCTGCGTCGCCGTCTGGGCGGACGGAAGCTGCTGTCCGTCGCTGCGGTCCCTGAACACGCGTACGACGATCAGCGCCAGCACGATGATCAACAGCGCAACGATGACGCCCAGCACGATTCTGCCGCCGGTCGATGAGAGAAAGCCTCTGCGCTCCTCCTCTTCCCCGTCGTCCTCGTAACCCTCGTCATCCGGATCCAGCATGTCGTCATCGTATTCATCCTGCGGAATCTCGTCATAGGGATTGCTGCGCTCCGCGCCCTGTTCCTCGTCGTATTCGCGCTTTTTCGACATGGTTTTCTTCCTCCCATCCAATGGATGCGTATACATAGTCTTATTATAAAGTTTTGCGAACACAGTTGCAAGCATTTTCTGTTTCCATGTCAAATTTTCGCGAATCCCGCGCTCCGTCCGCCGCACAAAAAGAGCCGCCTCCCTGCGGAGACGGCTCTTTGTTATGCGGTTATCGCACCTGCACGACGGCCATCGGCTGAGAATCAGTCGTTGCCGGCCATCTTCTTGTAGGTCTCGAGGCGGCGCTTGGCGTCCTCCTCGTTGATGCGATAGGCTTCCTCGGCCTTGCCCGGGAAGAGCTTGGCCAGGGAGGCATAGCGGACCTCGCCCTTGATGAAGTCCTGATAGCTCTCGGTCGGATCCTTGCTGTCGACGGTGAGCGGGTTCTTGCCCTCGTCAGCCAGCTGCGGGTTGTAGCGGTACAGCGGCCAGTAACCGCAGGCCACAGCGCGCTTGATCTCCATCTGCGCATGCGCCATGTTGATGCCATGGTTGATGCACGGAGCGTACGCGATGATCAGGGACGGGCCCGGATAGGCCTCGGCCTCGGTCATGGCCTTGAGCAGCTGAGCCGGGTTCGCGCTCATGGCGACGGTCGCCACGTACACGTAGCCGTAGCTCATCGCCATCATGCCCAGATCCTTCTTGCGGGTCTTCTTGCCGGAGGCAGCGAACTTCGCAATGGAGCCGGTCGGGGTGGACTTGGAAGCCTGTCCGCCGGTGTTGGAGTACACCT
>CAMENN010000042.1 GCA_945928315.1 uncultured Clostridia bacterium | reverse complement strand
GGAAGTCAACGCCGTTGTCGGCCGCGACGGACGCCGCCATCATGCCGCCGTTGCCGGCGCCGACGATCAGCAGGTCGGTCTTCCAGGTCTCGGAGATCTGGCTGGCATCGATGACCGGGGCCTCGCCCAGCCAGTCGGGATTGGCGGAGACGGGGGCCTTCGTCTCCTCGGCCTTCGCCTCCGCGGCGGGCATCACGCCCGCGGCGGCGACGCCCAGCGCGGACAGGGCCGCGCCCTTGAGAAAACTGCGACGGGAAATGTCCATGTGCAAATCCTCCTTTGCGTATTGCGGACGGATGCGTTCCGCCCGTACTTCGTTGGGATTTTAACACACCCGCCGGATGAAAATCAACCTAAAACGTCTTAAAGTTCACAAATAAACCGACAAAAACGGACGTAAAAAACGCCGGAATCATGAGCAAAATGCACAGGATTCCGGCAAAACTTAAAGACCTCTTAAACATTCAGTCTGCGGGCGGGTTCAGACTGAGGATATAGCCCCGGCCCCAGACGCTGCGCAGATAGCGCGGATTTGACGGATCTTCCTCAATCTTGCGGCGCAGATTGTGGATGTGCACCTGCACGGTGCGCGCGTCGCCCGCGGCGTCCTTCCCCCAGAGCGCCTGATAGATCTCCTCGGCGGTGGCGTACTGATCCGGATGGTGCAGAAACCAGGAGAGCAGGCGGTATTCCATCTGGGAGAGGCGAAGGGGTCTGCCGGAGAGCAGCGCCTGGGAGGCGGCGTCGTCCAGCGTGAACGGGCCGAGGGTGAAGCCGCCCTCGTGGTTGCGCTCGGCCTCCATGCGCACACGGCGCAGGTTCGCCTCGATGCGCGCGAGCAGCACCTTGTTGTCATACGGCTTGGCGATAAAGTCGTCCCCGCCCATCTGCAGCGCGCGCACGATGGTGTCCGAATCGTCGAGCGCGGAGGAGAAGAGGATCGGGCAGTGATGCCACTGGCGCAGCGTGCGGCACAGGCTGATGCCGTCCGTATCGGGCAGCAGGATGTCCATGATGATCACATCGAAGCTGTCCCTGGCACAGGAGAGCGCCTCGCCGCCGGTGCGCGCGCAGGTGACGCTGTAGCCCGGCTGCGCCGAGAGAAAGTAGCGGGTGATGTCCGAGATGGCGGGATCATCCTCGATCAGCAGTACGCGAACCATGGGCGGCCTCCTTTGTGTGTCTCCCATCAGTATACCGCAACAGGACGCCTCTTGACAACCTTTTTGTGATGTGGTTTGATAGAGTGAAGGAGATGAGCGCATGAACGGAGAGCCTGGAGTATGGCGGGTGTTCGCGCGGGCCTGCGCGGCGGTGGCGCTGGTGTGCGCGCTGACCTTTGCGTTCAACGCGGCGCTGCCGGGAGCGCAGCCCGGCGAGGCGCAAAGCGGCCCGTGCTATACATACGTGTTCACGGCGGAGGATTCGGAGGATGCGGGCCTGCTCGTCAAGAAGCGGTCGGGCCAGCGCGTCCTGCTCAGCGGGGACGGCGGCGAAACGGAGCTGGGGAGCGAGCCGGTGCGCCTGCAGCCCGGCATCACCTATACGCTGACGGCGGACACGGAGCAGGCGCCCGCCGTCTACCTGGGCGCGTACAGCGTGATGTGCAGGCTGTGGTCGGCGACGGGGAGCGTGAACGTCGCGGTGGCCTCGGCGTACGCGGTGATGCTGCTCTACACGCTCTCGCTGTACATGGACAAGCGGAGCGAGCGCTATCTGCTCAGCTTCACGGGTTATCTCGTGGTGATGCTCACCTGGACCGCGGCGATCACCGTATCCCGGCAGACGGCGCCTGCGGCCTTTGTGCAGCAGGTCGGCTTCACGCTGCTTTCGTTCATCGCTGTCCGCCTCTGCGCCTCGCTGACGAAGCCGCGCCTGCCCCGCGCGCTGGCATGGGTGCGCAGCTGCTGGCTGTACGCCGTGGCGCTGGCGGCGATGGCGGTCGATCTGCTGGGGCTGGTGCTGCTGCGCAATGTCATCAATCTCGCGCTGATGACGGTTGGCGTCTACATCCTCTCCTGCGCGGTGGCGCAGGGAAGACGGCACGCGCGTGTGCTGCTGGCGGCGATGGTGCTGCTGATGGGCCTGCGCCCGTGCGTGATGTTTTTCAGCGTGGACGCGCTGTTTATGCGCGAGAGCCTGAGCTTCTACATCGTCAGAACGCGCACGCGGGCGCACGACATCATTCTGGTGCTGGCGGCGATGCTCTTCGTCAACCGGGAGTTTGCCTGGCAGTTCGCGGAGAAGGAGCGGCTGGCGGCGCACCTGGACGAGCTGGTGCGCGAGCGCACGCAGAAGCTCATGGACATGCAGGCGCAGCGCCAGAGCGTGATGCTCAACATCTTCCACGACATCCGCACGCCGCTGACGGTGATGCGCGGCGCGCTGGACGTCATCGAGGCCAGCCCGGAGGCTGTCGGGACGATGGTGCCGCTGATTTCCTCGCGCCTGCGCTTCGTGACGGAGCTGACGGGCGACCTGTTTCTGGTGGCGAAGCTGGAGGATGGGCAGGTCATGCTCACCTGCGCGCGCGTGGACCTGAGCGCGGTCGCCCGGGAGCAGGGCGAGCAGACCGCGCAGCTGGCACGGGAGGCAGGCGTGACGCTGGAGACGGAGATTGAGCCGGGGCTGGTCATCTGGGGCGAGCGGCTGCGGCTCTCGCAGATCGCACAGAACCTCCTGACGAACGCCGTGCACTATACGCCGCGCGGCGGCCTTGTGCGCCTGACGCTCGCGCGGGAGGGCGGAGAGGCCGTGCTGCGCGTCTCGGACACCGGCAAGGGCATCGCGCCGGAGGATCAGAAGCACATCTTCGACCGCTACTTCCACACGACGGCGCAGACCAAGCACGAATCCTCCGGGCTGGGGCTGACCATCGCGCGGGAGCTGACGCTGCTGCACCGCGGCACGCTCAGCGTGGAGAGCGAGCTGGAGCGCGGCACGACGTTCATCGCGCGCTTTGCGCTGCTGCAGGATGAAAAAAACAGCTCGGAAGCGCCTTGAAAAAGAAGGAATCTGCTCCCAAAGAGAGAATTATATTATCGATGCCTGTGCCCGATCCGGTGCGCGGGCAGCTCTTTTTATATGCAAAAGGATTTGGCGCGCCTAACAACGCGCACAGAAAGAAGGAATTGCGCATGCTGACAGCATGGATTGAGCGCCGCATCGGCGGCGATGTGAAGGATGAGCGCGTGCGCAGCGCGTACGGCAAGGCGGCGAGCATTGTGGGCATCGGCTGCAATGTGCTGCTCTTTGCCGGCAAGATGCTCGTGGGCCTGCTCAGCGGGTCCGTCGCGATCACGGCAGACGCCGTCAACAACCTCTCGGATGCCTCCTCGAGCATCATCAGCCTGCTCGGCTTCAAGATGGCCGACCGCCCCGCGGACGCGGAGCACCCCTATGGTCACGGGCGCTATGAGTACCTCTCCGGCCTGATGGTCGCCGTGATGATCATGGTCATCGGCGTGGAGCTGCTCAAGAGCAGCGTGGAGAAGATCCTGCACCCGACCGGTGTCACCTTCAGCTGGGCGACGGTGCTCGTGCTGGTCATGTCCATCGCCGTCAAGCTCTGGATGGCGCGCTTCAACCGCGGCATCGGCAAAAAGATCGAGTCCGGCGCGCTGATGGCGACCGCGGACGACAGCCGCAACGACGTCATCTCCACCTCCGCGGTGCTCGCGGCGACGCTGATTGCGCACTTCACCGGCCTCGATCTGGACGGCTTCATGGGCACGGCGGTGGCGGTGTTCATCCTCATCAGCGGCTTCGGCCTGATCAAGGACACGATCGACCCGCTGCTGGGCGGCGCGCCGGAGCCGGAGCAGGTGGAGCACATCCGCAAAAAGGTGATGAGCTACCCCGGCGTGCTCGGCACGCACGACCTGATTCTGCACGATTACGGCCCCTCGCGCCAGTTCGCCAGCGTGCACGTGGAGATGGATGCCAAGCAGGACCCGCTCATCAGCCATGACCTGATCGACAACATCGAGCGGGACTTCCTGCGCGATGAGAAGCTGCACCTGGTGATCCACTACGATCCGATCGTCACGGACGATCCGCGCGTGGCGGTGATGCGCGAGTTCATCAATCGCACGGTGCAGCAGATCCATCCGGCGATGACGATCCACGACCTGCGCATCGTGCCGGGCAACACGCATGTGAACGTGGTGTTCGACTGCATCGTGCCCTACGACCTCAACATGGAGGAGGGCGAGATCAAGCGCCGCATCGCAAAAAGCGTGCAGGCGGAGTATCCGAACTACTTCTGCGTGGCGACGCTCGAGCGCAGCTATGTGAGCGGGAAAAAGTGAATGCAGGCGCCGCCGCGGCTTTCCCGGCGGCGCTTTTCTGCGCAGCCGGACGATTGCCTTGCCCGCCGCGCCGGGTTTGTGCTATAATATGCTGTCGCAAGTTGAACAGGCGGGGAAGGGATTTGTATGAAACAGGAAAAGATCAGCGACCGCTTTACCATGCGAAGACTCACCACGGATGACACGGCGCAGTACAACGCGTTGCTCAGATATGCGTTTCAGGTGACGGACAGCGAGCTGGCCTCGCTCGGCTGGAACCAGAAGGAGATGGAGAAGTCGAAGAAGCCCGTGCTCAAGAAGACGGAGTCCTTCGGCTACTTTGACGGGGAGAAGCTCGCCTCGCAGATCAGCGTCTATCCCATGCAGGTGAACCTCTTCGGCACGATGTACAAAATGGGCGGCGTCACGGGCGTGGCGACGTACCCGGAGTATACCGGGCGGGGGCTGATGAGCAACCTGATGAAGCAGGCACTTGACAACATGCGCAAGAACCATCAGAGCGTCTCGATGCTCTTTCCGTACCTGATTCCCTATTACCGCAAGAAGGGCTGGGAGATCGTCTCGGACAAGATGACCTACACCATCAAGGACACGCAGCTGCCCAAGCGCCGCAAGGTCGGCGGCATGGTCGAGCGCGTGACCATCGAGAGCGAGGACATCCGCCGCGTGCACGATCAGTTCACCCAGCTGCGCCACGGCGCGCTCAAGCGCAACGACCTCGAGTGGGAGGAGTACTGGCGCTGGGAGGCCGACGACGTGCTCGTCGCCGTCTACTACAACGCAGAGGGCGAGCCGACCGGCTATCTGGTCTACTACATCGCCAACGACGTCTTCCGCATCAAGGAGCTCGTCTACATCAATCAGGAGGCGCGCCACGGCCTGTGGAACTACGTCTCCGCGCACTTCTCGATGATCGAGAAGGTCGTGGGCAACAACTACACCAACGAGCCGATGGCCTTCCTGCTGGAGGACAGCGAGATTCAGGAGGAGATCGAGCCGTACATCATGGCGCGCATCGTGGACTTCGAGGAGTTCATCAGGCAGTATCCGTTCGACATCATCTCCATCCACGACGACCTGCACTTCTCAATCGACGATCCGATCATGGAGTGCAACTGCGGCGACTTCTCGCTGCGATGGGACAAGGACGGCAACACCATCCTGGAGCGCGGCGGCACGCGCGGCGAGCTCGTGCGCTGCGACATCCAGACGCTGACGGCGATGTTCTACGGCTACAAGCGCCCGACGTACTTAAAGCGCGTGGAGCGCCTGCGCGCGAACGACACCGCCGTGCGCATCCTGGAGGACATCATCCCCATCGAGCAGCCCTACTTCTCCGACTACTTCTGAGGACAGGCTATGACAGAGGAAACCATTGCCCTGCTGCGCTGCCCGCTGTGCCGCGGCGCGCTGACCCGCTCCGGCGGGAGCCTCGTCTGCGCGAAGCGGCACTGCTTCGACGTCGCCCGGCAGGGGCACGTCAACCTCGTGCCGGCGCAGCGGGAATCGTTTTACCGCAGGGAGCTGTTTGAAAGCCGCGCCGCCGTGTTCGCTGCAGGCGTGTTTGCGCCGGTGGTGAAGGCCATCGGCGAGGTGATCGACCGCCATGTGCCCGGCGCGCGCCCGGTGCTCGTGGACGCGGGCTGCGGCGAGGGCTACTATACCAAAAACGTCTGCCCCGGGCGGGCGATGGAGCGCATCGGCTTCGACCTGTCGAAGGAGGCCGTGAAGCTCGCCGCGCGCGGTCAGAGCGGGGCGTCGTTTGTCGTCGGCGATCTGGCGAACATCCCGCTTCAGGGCGGCTGCGCCGACGTGCTGCTCGACGTGTTCACCCCGGCCAACTACGCGGAGTTTGCGCGCGTTTTGAAGCCTGGCGGCGTGCTCGTCAAGCTCTGGCCGCGCAGCGGGTATCTCTGCCAGCTGCGCTGGGCCGCGCGCGGGCTGCTGCGCCACGACGCCTACGACGACAGCCGTGTCGCGGATTATCTCGGCGCGCACGCGCAGATGCTTGAGCGCCGGACGATCACCTATACGCTGCCCGTGGATGCCGCGCTGGCGGCGCATCTGGCGCGCATGACGCCGATGCTCGCGGACGTGGACCTCTCCGCGCTCGACCTCGGCGGCATCACCGAAATCACCATCGACATGAACCTGGTCGCCGGCACGTTCGGCGCGCAGGAAACGGAGGAACAGGCATGAGCAAGGGCTTTTTCATGAACGACTACGGCGAGGGCGCGCATCCGCTGGTGATGCAGCGCCTGATGGAGACGAACCTCGAGCACACCTGCGGCTACGGCATGGATGACTACAGCCTGCGCGCGCAGGCGCTCATCCGCGAGAAGTGCGGTCAGCCGCAGGCGCAGGTGCACATGATGGCGGGCGGCACGTCGGCGAACGTCGTGGCGCTCTCCGCGTTCATGCGGCCGTATGAGGCGGTCATCGCGGCGGCGGGCGGGCACATCAACGTCCACGAGACGGGCGCCGTCGAGGCCAGCGGGCACAAGGTGCTCGTCGCGGCGTCGAAGGACGGCAAGGTCTTGCCGGAGGGCGTGCGGGCAGTCTGTGCGGCGCACCCGGACGAGCACATGGTGCATCCGCGCGTGCTCTACATCTCCCAGTCCACCGAGGTGGGCACGGTCTATACGATGGACGAGCTGCGCGCCCTGCGCGCCGTCTGCGACGAGTGCGGGCTGATCCTCTATGTGGACGGCGCGCGGCTGGGCAGCGCGCTCGTCGCCTGCGGCATGACGCTCGCCGGGCTGGCCTCCGTGGCGGACTGCTTCTACATCGGCGGCACGAAGAATGGCCTGCTCTTCGGCGAGGCGATGGTCATCGTGAACCCGTCGCTGCAGAAGGATTTCCGTTATATGATCAAGAACCGCGGCGGCATGATGGCCAAGGGACGCCTGTGCGGGCTCATGTTCCTGACGGCGTTTGAGCACGACGACTACTTCGCCTGGGCGGCGCACGCCAACGCCATGGCGGACGTGCTGCGCGCGGCGATCGACCGGCGCGGCCTGCCGTACCTGCAGGAGACGACGACCAACCAGCTCTTCCCGATCCTCACGCCGGAGCAGGATGCGGCGCTGAGCGCGCGCTTTGACTATGAGCGCTGGGGCGTGCTGCCGGACGGGCGCGTGGCCGTGCGCTTTGTGACCAGCTGGGCGACGACGGAGGACGAGGCCCGCGCGCTGGCCGACGCAATCGGGGCGCTGTAAATGGGCAGAGAGCGTTCCCGCGTGAGAAAGCGCAGGCACGGCTGCCTGACCGGGTGCCTGACGAAGATCCTGCTTCTGCTGGGGCTGGCGGCGCTGCTGTTTGTGGGCGCGTGCGTGCTGGGCTTCGTGAAGAACGACCCGCAGACCGGCAAGCCGTTCCTGACGCTTGAGAACATCGGCCTGTCCGATGTGACGCTGCCGGAGATCGACTGGCAGGGCATCGAGCTGCCCGCCTGGGCCTATCAGGTGAACGCGAGCGGCCTGACGGTCAAGACGCTGCGCGCTGGACAGGGCGAGGCCGTGCTGGTCTGCAGCGACGGCTACACGATGCTGCTGGGCGCGGGCAGCGGCACGGGCGCGCTGGTGAGCGCGCAGCTGCTGCTGTGCGGCGTGTCGCATCTGCACGCGGCGGTGGCGGCGCAGTCCTCCGATGCGCAGATCGGCGGCATGAAGCTGGTGATGCCGCTGATGAAGCCGGACTACCTGCTCTATACGGACACGCAGGTCAAGAGCAGTGCCTACAACGCGATGCTCAGCGCGGCGCAGAAGCAGAACACGCAGTGCATCGCCGCGCAGGCGGGGCTGACATTTTCGCTCGGCCGCGCGACGGTGACGGTCGTCGGTCCGGCAGCGCGCCATCACACGGAGGAGCGCGACGACGGCCTCTCCGTGCGCATCGACTACGGGAACACGAGCGTGCTGGTGCTGGGCGGCATCACGAGCAGCGGCGAGCGGGAGCTGGTCTCCTCGGGCGTGAACCTCGACGTGGACGTGCTCATCGCCGACGGCGCGGAGGACACGGCATGTCTGGCGCTCGTGGAGACGGCGTCGCCGTCCGTGGCGCTGCTGACGGGGAAAAGCCCCGCGAACCCCGTGCGCGTGCGGCTGCAAAAGGCCGGCGCGCAGGTGGTCACAGCGTCGGAAAGCGGCGTGATAACCGTGTTTTCCGACGGACAGAGCGTGAGCGTGCAGCCGTAACAGCCATCGAAGGGGCGGGATTTTCCGTCCCTTTGTGTATTTTTCCCTTTTGCCGGGCATACTGACCGCGAAAGGCAGGGGAAGAATATGGCAAAGGGGCTTGGGCGCATGCGCGCAGCATGGGCGGGGGCGCGCGAGAAGCTGCTGGAGCACGCTTATCTGGTGACGCTGGGCGCGGCAGTGGCGGTCATCGCGGCGACGGCGATGTATACGAGCCGTGTGCGGGCGCCGGAGGAGGCGGGCGTCCAGGCCGCCGCGCAGGCTGAGGAGCTGCGCGAGACTGCGTCGCCCACGCCGGAGACGACGCCGCTTCCGACGATTGCACCGCTTGAGTTGCATACCGATGCCATCATGCTGGGCGGCGGAACGGTCTGGCCCGTCTCCGGGGAGATCTTGCGCGGGCATGACCCGCAGACGCCGGTGCTCTGGGCGGCGCTCTCCTGCCTGCAGGCGCACGCGGGCGTGGACGTCGCGGGCGAGGCGGGGGAGGACGTGCTCGCGGTGATGGACGGCGTGGTCAGCGGCGTGACGATGGACGCGCTGTGGGGCTGGAGCGTGCAGGTGGAGCAGACGGACGGCACGCTGGCGACCTATGCCGGGCTGTCCTGCGCCGGGGTGACGCAGGGACAGAGCGTCACGCGGGGCGCGGTGTTGGGCGTGCTCGGCGAGATACCCTGCGAGGCGGAGTTGGGCGCGCACCTGCACTACGCGCTGATGCGGGACGGGGCGCATCAGGACCCTGCGCCGCTGCTGGATCGCGCATCGCGGCGGTAGGTTTTTCTTGCAGAGCGGCGTCCGGCGTGCTATACTGAAAACAAGAACCGGGCAGAAAACCGGCAAACAGAAGAAAAGGGGAGATTATCATGGGAAAGTTCGTCGTCAAGACCGTCGCCAGCGGCATCAAGTTTGACCTCAAGGCCGGCAACGGCGAGGTCATCGCCACCTCCGAGGTGTATACCGGAAAGAGCGCCTGCCTGAACGGCATCGAGAGCGTGCGCAAGAACGCGTCCGTCGCCGCGCTGGAGGACCAGACCGTCGAGGGCTTCGCCACGGAGAAGAACCCGAAGTTCGAGATCTATCAGGACAAGGCGGGCGAGTACCGCTTCCGCCTGAAGGCGACCAACGGACAGATCATCGCTACGGGCGAGGGCTATGTCGCCAAGACGAGCTGCCTGAACGGCGTGGAGAGCGTGCGCAAGAACGCGCCGGACGCGCCGGTTGTTGAGGCGGAGTAATCATCGCCAGGCTGCGGAGGAGCGCGCGAAGCGAAGAGGGGTCAAGGGGACCGAAGCCTGCTGCCGCCAGTGGCGGAAACGGGCAGGCGGAGCGTCGGGAATCGCAAGGAGCACCGCTTGCGGTGCGACTATGCGAGTTCCCCGGATCACTGCCCCTTGCGGGGTCTGGGGTGGAACCCCAGGCAGGGTATGGGGCGGCAGCCCCATCGTTCCCCCATCGAAAGCGCTCAGGATGAGCATGAACAAAAAAGAAGCAGGGGAAATGCCCTGCTTCTTTCATATTGCCGTAGATTATCCGAGGTATGCGCGGCGCACGTCGTCGTCGTGCATGAGCGCGTCGGCGCTGCCCTCCTTGGTGATGCGGCCCGTTTCCAGCACGTAGGCGCGCGTGGCGATGGAGAGCGCCATGGCGGCGTTCTGCTCGACCAGCAGCACCGTCGTGCCCGACGCGTTGATCGCCTTGATGATCTCGAACACCTCGCTGACCAGAATCGGCGAGAGGCCCATCGACGGCTCGTCCATCATCAGCAGGCTCGGGCGGCTCATCAGCGCGCGGCCCGTCGCCAGCATCTGCTGCTCGCCGCCGGAGAGCGTGCCCGCCATCTGGCGATAGCGCTCGCGCAGCCGCGGGAAGCGGGTGTAGACCATCTCCATGTCCTCGGCGATGCCCGCCTTGTCCTTGCGCGCATACGCGCCCATCATGAGGTTCTCCTGCACGGACATCTGGGAGAACACGCGGCGGCCCTCCGGCACATGCGCCAGGCCCATCTTGAGGATGTTGTGCGCTTCGGTCGTGGTGATGTCCTTGTCAAGGAAGCTCACCTTGCCGGACTTTGCGCGCACCAGGCCGCTCACCGTGTGCAGAATCGTCGTCTTACCCGCGCCGTTCGCGCCGATCAGCGTGACGATTTCGCCCTTTTTGACCTCAAAGCTGACGTCGTGCAGCGCGTGAATCGCGCCGTAGTAGACGTTCAGTCCTTCCACCTTCAGCATGTTGCACCTCCGACGCCCTCGTTGACCGGATTGTTCTTGCCCAGATACGCCGTGATGACCTCCGGGTTGTTGCGGATCTCGTCCGGCGTGCCCTCGGCGATGACGCTGCCGTAGTTGAGCACGTAGATGCGCTCGCAGATGCCCATGACCAGCTTCATGTCGTGCTCGATGAGCAGGATCGTGACGCCGAACCTGTCGCGGATGACGCGGATCGTCTCCATCAGCTCGTGCGTCTCCGTCGGGTTCATGCCCGCCGCTGGCTCATCCAGCAGCAGGACCTTCGGCCCCGCGGCCAGCGCGCGGCAGATCTCCAGACGGCGCTGCATGCCGTAGGGGAGGGAGTCCGCCCGCTGATCGGCCATGTCCTGCATGCCGAAGACCGAGAGGATCTCCAGCGCGCGCTGGCGGGCGCCGCGCTCCGCACGGCGGAACCGCTTCGTGCGCAGCAGCGCGTCCGCGAGGTTGTCATGCATGCGCGTCTGGAAGGCGACCTCGATGTTCTCGAGCACCGTCATGGACTTGAACAGGCGGATGTTCTGGAACGTGCGCGTGATGCCGACCGCCGCGATCTCGCAGGGCTTCATGCCCACGATGCTGCGGCCCAGGAAGCGGATGTCTCCGTCCGTCGGCTGGTAGACGCCGGTGAGCATGTTGAACACCGTGGTCTTGCCCGCGCCGTTCGGTCCGATCAGGCCGACGATTTCGCCCTCACTCAGGGAGAGCTCCACGTTGTCCGCCGCCTGCAGGCCGCCGAAGCGGATGCCCAGATGCGAGGTGCGCAGCACCGGCGTGTCGGCGGGCACCTCGTAGACCGGGATGTCGGGCCTGACGGCCTCGGCGTTCAGCCGGTCGATGTTCTTCGGCTCGCCGCGCAGCGCGGGGATGAAGCGCGCGAGCAGGCGGGTGAGGGAGAACTCCCAGCGGCCGAAGATGCCCTTCGGGCGGAAGATCATCATCACGATGAGCAGCAGCGCGTAGGCCAGCTGGCGGTATTCGACCAGCGAGGCCATCAGGTACTGCACGATGGTCAGCGCGCTGCCGGCGAAGATGGAGCCGGTCAGGCTGCCCATGCCGCCGAAGACGACCATGACCAGATAGTCGATCGAGCGGTTGAAGTCGAACTTGGCGGCGGTGAGCACGCCCAGCTGGTGCGCGTAGATGCCGCCGGCGATGCCCGCGAAGAACGCGGAGATGACGAACATCCGGATCTTGTAATTGGCGACGTTCACACCGGAGGACTCTGCCGCGATGTCGTTCTCGCGTATGGCGATGGTCGCGCGGCCGTGGCGGGAGCGCACGATCATGTACAGCGCGGCGACGCACAGCACCGTGACGATGAATGTGTCGGTGAAGGTCGCGTAGGTTGGGATGCCGAACAGGCCCTTGCCGCCGTCCGTCAGCGGGGAGAAGACCGTGTTGATCAGCACGCGGATGATCTCACCGAAGCCCAGCGTGACGATGGCGAGGTAGTCGCCCTTCAGGCGCAGCGCCGGCACGCCGATGAGGAACGCGAAGAAGGCCGCCATCAGGCCGCCGCACACCAGCGCGAGCGGATAGACCGCGGAGGTCTGCGGGAGAAACTTGGTGGTCAGCACGGCGGCGGTGTACGCGCCCACGGACATGAAGCCCGCGTGGCCCAGCGGCAGCTCGCCCAGGTAGCCGCAGGCGAGGTTCAGGCTAGCCGCCATGATGATGGAGTAGCCGATCTGGATAAACAGCGTGTTCATGGAGACGGAGTTCGCGGCGGCGCTTCGCATTACCAGAAAGAGGACGAGGATGCCGATGAAGTTGATCAGGGACGAAAGCCCTTTGCGCTTGACCATGAAATCCCCTCCTTACACTTTCTCGCGCATCGGCTTGCCCAGGATGCCCGCTGGACGCACCAGCAGCACCACGATGAGCAGGCCATAGACCACCGCGTCCACGTATTCGGACGCGAAGTAGTTGACGAAGGTTTCCAGCATGCCGATGACGAAGCCGCCCAGCACCGCGCCGGGGATGGAGCCGATGCCGCCGAACACCGCGGCGATGAACGCCTTGATGCCGGGCAGCGAGCCCATCAGCGGCTTGACGTAGCCGACCTTCTGCGCATAGAACACGCTGCCCACGGCCGCCAGCGAGCAGCCGATGGCGAAGGTGAGGGAGATCGTGTTGTTGACGTTGATGCCCATGAGCTTCGCGGCGCCCATGTCCTCGGAGACGGCGCGCATGGCGCGGCCCGGCTTCGTCTTGTTGACGAAGAGGTTGAGCAGCAGCATCAGCACGACGGAGACGATGCAGGTGATGATGGGCAGGGACTTGACGGGCTTTTTGCCGATCTTGAAGATCGTCTCGTTGATGATGACCGCCGGGAACTTGATCTGCTCGCTGCCGAAGATCAGCTGCGCAATGATCTGCAGCGCCAGGCTGACGCCGATGGCGGTGATCAGCGCGGAGATGCGCGGCGCACTGCGCAGCGGGGTATAGGCCACGCGGTCGATGACGATGCCCAGCACCACGCAAAAGATGATGGCCGCGGCTACGGCGATGATCTTGGCCAGCAGCGTCTGCGCGGCAAAGACCGTCGTGAGCATGAACAGCACGACGTAGGAGCCGACCATCAGGATGTCGCCGTGGGCGAAGTTGATCAGCTTGACGATGCCGTAGACCATGGTGTAGCCCAGCGCGATGAGCGCATAGACGCTGCCCAGCTGCAGGCCATTGATGAAGGTGATGAGAAATGTTGCCGGTTTCACGAGATTTTCCCCGCCTTTCCCAGGAGTGAGCGCAGCCCCGCAGGGTGCTTTGAGAAGGAAGCACGCCGCTTTCTTTTCAAAACATCCGTCGGATGCCCGCAAAAATCGGTGTATATAAAACCGCCAAAGGGCAAGGGAGAAGCTCCCTTGCCGCTTTGACAGACATGGTTTCAGGAATGGGCCTTACGGATTGACGACGGTCTCCAGCTGCTCCTTGCCCTCGTCGCTGAAGCTGATGACGAAGACGGACTTGATCGGATCGTTGTGATCGTCGAAGGTCATGTGGCCGGTCGCGCCCTCGATGTCGGTGGCGTCCAGCGCGGCGACGATGGCTTCCTTCTCGGTGGAGCCGGCATTCTCGATGGCCTGCGCCATGATCTTCATCGCGTCATAGCCCAGCGCGTTGAACAGGGTCGGGGCCGCGCCGGTCTTGGCCGTGAAGCCCTCGATGAAGGCCTTCGCCACGTCGCTGGTGGAGTTGAGGGAGAAGGCGCTGGTGTAGTAGCAGTTCGCCAGCAGGCCGACGTCGTCGCCCACCTGGCTGTCCACGCCGGAGAAGCCGTCCGGTCCGACGAGCGGCGTCTCATCCAGGCCCGCGTCGAACATCTGCGGGAGCATGATGGCCAGCTCCTGCGCGTACTCGGCGGCGTAGATCACGTCCGGCTCGGCATCGGCGATCTTGCCGATCTGCGCGGAGTAGTCCGCCTGGCCGGCGACGCCGACCTCCACAGCGACGACCTCCAGGCCGATCTCAGCCGCCTTGGCGGTGAAGGCCTCGTACAGGCCGAGGGTGTAGTCGTTGGCGTTGTCGTAGAGGATGGCGACGGTCTCGGCGCCCAGGTTGTCCTTGCAGAACTGGGCCGCGATGCCCGCCTGATACGGATCGAGGAAGCAGGCGCGGAACACGTTGTTGCCCGCGTTGGTGACCTCATACGCGGACGCGGAGGCGGTGATGGCCGGAATGCCGGTCTTGGCAGCCTCGTTGAAGACCGCGATGGTCGGCGCGGTGGTCACGGCGCCAACGAGCGCGTCGATGCCCTCGCCCACGAGCTGATTGTACATGCTCACGGCGTAGGCCGGATCGCCCTGGTCGTCACGCCAGACGAACTCGATCTGCTTGCCGAGCACGCCGCCGTTCGCATTGATCTCGTCCACAGCGTAGTCAACGCCCGCCTGCACGGCCAGGCCGTACACGGCGACAGCGCCGGTCAGCGGAGACAGGCCGCCGATCTTCACGGTGTCCTCAGCCACAGCGCAGCAGGCCGTCATGAGCATGACGAGCGCGAGCGCAGCCACAAGAATCTTCTTCATGGAAAATCCCCCTGTCACAGCCCCGGAGGGGCTGTTTTTTCTTTCAGTGCGGGGAAAGCTTGCCTCCCTGACGCTGATATGGCCTATTATACAGCAAATTTTCCAGAGAAACAAGGGATTTGCAGTCATTTTGCTTCAACACGGGCATGAATCATTTTCAACATATGAATTGAAGAGACAAGAAAATTGCAAGCTGCATCATTTTGGGGACAAAAGCGCCAGATTCATGAAGGCGGCTGCATGGAATGCTCTGGCTGCGTAAAGGGAAGGGCGGCGCGTCAGATGGTGGACATGGTCAGCGTGAGCAGCGTGACGGACGGCGGGTTGAACAGCCGGAAGAAGAAGCCCGGATACAGATCGTCGCGGCTGCCCAGGCCGGTGCTCGTGTGGATGTAGGTCGTCCCCCGGCGGGAGAGCCCGGCGTAGGTGTCCGCGCCGGGGAAGAGCCCATATAAAGGAAGGGACTGCGAGGGGATGAACACCGGACCGGCGAGGGGCAGGCGCACGAGGCCGCCCAGATAGTGCCCGCACAGCAGCAGGTCGATGCGCTGGGTCAGGCTGCCGGTCAGGTCGTTGTCCGTCGGGGGAACGTGCGTCGCGGTGACGTACACGTCGTCCTCCTCCATGGCCTCGCGGGCCTCGCGCGTGGCGTTCAGCCAGCCGAGGTTGTAGGTCGCCAGCTCGATTTCGTTCTCGTCGCCGCTCTCCAGCGCGCGCAGGTAGCCTATCTCAAACTGCGGCTGCATGGTGTCGATGTCCAGGCTCAGGTGTGCGCTCGTCGTCAGCCAGAGCGTCTGCTCCTCACGCTCAATGCGCTGAGGCGCGCTCAGCAGCATGGCCCCGCGTTGCTGCGCGCCCAGCACCCACGGTGCGAACGGGCTGCCTCCGGCAGCGTAGTCCATCGAGGTGGGCTCGGGGTCGCTGTCCCCGGCAATGAAATAGACCGGCACGTCCGGCGCGAGCGTTTGCAGCGCCTCCAGCAGCGCATAGAGCGGCTGCGCGTTGCCCCGGGCGGAGATCATATCGCCGGTGAGCACGACGAGGTCGAAGTCCCTGTTCCGCAGCGCGAAGGAGAACATGGACTGATCCCCGCCGAAGCTCGCGCCCTTGAGGTCGGAAATCTGCAGGATCGTGAAGCCGTCGAACGCCTCGTCGAGCCCCTTGACGGGCACGGTGACGGTGCGCACCTGCACGAACTGGTTGACGGCCAGGTTGACGAGCAGAAGGAGCAGCACGAGCGCGAGCAGCGAGAGCAGCACGATGCGGCGCACCGGCTGCTTCTTTCTGGATTCAAAAAAACGGGTGTCGGGAGAGGATACCTTGAAATGCGCGACCTGGCTTGGGGAAAAGGAGTCATAGCCGCTGCGGCTCTTCTGCGGTCGTCTGTTCATCGGAAGGCATCCTCCCTCACGCGCGTATGATATGGTATGATTATAGCCCAACCGCGGCACCGGCGCAAGGGCGCATGCGCCGGATTCGGACGGATCGCGCGAAAAAGACGGCGCTATGCACGCGGCTGAAAATGTGATATAATGAAAAGCAGCACGGGGCCGCGCGCAGGCCCCGGCGACGAAGACACGGAGGCAAGCATGGCGAAGGAAAAGACGGTTTACCTGTGCAGCGCCTGCGGCTATGAGACGGCCCGCTGGATGGGCCGCTGCCCGGGCTGCGGCGCATGGAATACGCTGGAGGAGCAGGCTCCGCAGCCCGCTGCTGCGCAGGCCGCGCCGGTGAAGGCGCTCAAGCAGCGCCCCGGCACGGGCGCGCAGGCGCTGCACCTGAACGAGATTCCGGAGGAGAGCGCGCTGCGCGCCTCCACGGGCATCCCGGAGCTGGACCGGGTGCTCGGCGGCGGCGTGGTGGAGGGCTCGCTCATGCTGGTGGGCGGCGATCCGGGCATCGGCAAATCGACGCTGCTGCTGCAGGTGTCCGATCACCTGGCCGCGGGCGGGGCGCGCGTGCTGTACATCTCCGGCGAGGAATCCGCCCGGCAGATCAAGATGCGCGCGCGGCGTCTGGGCGTCGCGGCGGAGAATCTGCTCGTCCTCAGCGAGAACGCGATGGACGCGGCGGAGCAGCGCTGGCAGGAGATCCAGCCGGATTACATGATCGTGGATTCGATTCAGACGATGTACCGGCCGGACATGGCCAGCGCGCCGGGCAGCGTGTCGCAGGTGCGCGAGTGCGCGAGCATGCTCATGCGCATGGCGAAGACGACGGGCTGCGCGGTGTTCCTCGTCGGCCATGTGACCAAGGAGGGCAGCATCGCCGGGCCGCGCGTGCTCGAGCACATGGTGGACGTGGTGCTCTACTTCGAGGGCGACCGGCAGCACGAATACCGCATCCTGCGCGCGGTGAAGAACCGCTTTGGCTCGGTCAACGAGCTGGGCCTGTTCCAGATGCACGAGACGGGCATGGTTGCAGTGGAGAATCCCTCGGAGCTGCTGCTGTCCACGCGGGCGCGCGACGCGGCCGGCTCCTGCGTGCACTGCGCGATCGAGGGCTCCCGGCCGATGCTCGTGGATGTGCAGGCGCTGGCGCTGCAGACGGCCTACGGCATGCCGCGGCGCACGACGAACGGCTTTGACGGCGGGCGGCTGGCGCTGCTGCTGGCCGTGCTGGAAAAGCGCGCGGGGCTGTCGCTGTTCAATCAGGATGTGTACATCAACATCGCGGGCGGTCTGGCGCTCTCGGAGCCCGCAGCGGATCTGGCGCTGTGCGCGGCGGTGGCGTCGAGCGCGCGCAATCTGTGCATCCCGCCCGACTGGGCGGTGATGGGCGAGGTGGGCCTGGCCGGAGAGATCCGCGGCATCGGTCAGGCTGAACGCCGGCTTTCCGAATGCGCGCGGCTCGGCTTTACGACGGCGGTGCTCCCGCGCGAGAACATGCGGCGTCTGCGTGCGCCAGAGGGCATGCGCCTGTACGGCGTGGAGACGCTCGCCGAGGCGATCTCCATCCTGATCGGCTGAGGAGGATATACAAATGACGGACGAATTCTTTCTGGATCGGATGCACCGGGCGATCATGCCCTCGACGGGCTGCACGGAGCCGGTGGCCATCGCGCTGAACACGGCGACGGCCCGAGCGAATGCCGTGGGCGAGGTGCAGAGCCTGACGATCACGCTGGACAACTACCTCTATAAGAACGCCATGGGCGTGGGCATTCCCGGCGCGGATGAGCGCGGCGTCGCGCTGTGCGCGGCGATGGGGGTGACGGCGGGCGACGCATCGGCGAGCATGCGCGTGCTCGACCATGTGACGCCGGAGGCGCTTGCGCAGGCGAAGGCGATGGTCGCCGCTGGCAAGGTGCAGGTGCGCACGCGCGAGGACGTGCACGGGCTGCTTGTGGAGTCCGTGCTCACGACGGACCGGGACACGGTGCGCGTGCTGACGCTGCAATCCCACACGAACATCGTGCGCATCGACCATGCGCCGTTTGAGCCGTATGTGGAGCGCGAGGGCGGCGACGCCTATGCCGACGACCCCATCCGCCGCTGCACGCTGGCGGAGATGATCGCCTTTGCGCGGCACGTGCCGGCGGAGGAGCTGGCGTTTTTGCAGGACGGCATCGACATGAACCTGGCGGTCGCCCGCGAGGGGCTGACCTTCGGACTGGGGCTGGCGGTGCATACGCTCGTGGAGCAGGGAGCCATCGGCGATTCGCCGGTCTCCCGCGCGGAGGAGCTGTGCGCGGCGGCGTCCTATGCGCGCATGAGCGGCGTGAGCATGCCGGTCATGACGGCGACGGGCAGCGGCAATCAGGGCATCACGCTGCTGCTGACCATTGAGGGCGTCGCGCAGGCGCTGGGCATCGATCGGGAGACGAAGCTGCGCGCGGCGGCGCTGGCGAACCTGGTGAACATCTACGTCAAGACGTTCACCGGCACGCTCTCCGCGGTGTGCGCCTGCGGCGTGGCCAGCGGCTTGGGCGCGTCGGTCGGCGTGGTCTACATGCTCGGCGGCGGGGAGACGCAGATGCTCAACGCGATGCAGAACATCCTCGGGTCCATCTGCGGCATGATCTGCGACGGCGCGAAGGAGGGCTGCGCGAACAAGGTGCAGCTGTCGAGCGGCCTGGCGGTCAAGTCCGCGTTCCTGGCGATGAAGGGCATGAGCGTCAAGGACGGCGACGGCATCGTCGGCAGCGACCTGCGCTCCCTGTTTGAAAACCTCGGGCACCTCGTGCGCGAGGGCATGGAGAACACCAACGGCGTCATCGTCGAGATCATGAGCAAGGGCAGCTCCTGCCGGAGCCTGCGGTAAAGCAGCTGACAGAAAAAAACCCCCGCGCGGCGGTGGCATTCCCTTCCGGGATGCGCGCCGCTGTGCGGGGGTTTTATGATGTGATGGACGGGACTTACTCGCCGACCGGCACCATGGAGCGGTCCTTGTCGTCGAGGATGAGCACCTTGACCTTCTTGTTGTCCGTGGTCATGTTCCAGATCCACTCGGCGTTGATGCCGCCGTCGGTCGAGGCGTCGTGCGCGATGCAGATGTAGCCGCGCGTCGCCTTCTCGCCCAGGCTGTCCGCCAGCAGCGAGAAGTCCGTGCCGTTCTTCTTCGTCGTCGGGATCTCGGCGATGTGATAGGTGCCGTTGATGCGGATCGTGTACAGGCAGTAGCCCTTGCCGTAGTATTCCGTGGTGCCGCGGCGCGTCACGGTGATGAACTCGCCGGCCGGCGTCTCACGGTAGAGGTACTTGGTTGTCGGCAGGCCGGTGGAGACGCTGCACGAGCCGACCGGCGCGCCGTCCTTCCAGACGGTTAGCGTCTGCGCCGCCTTATCGATCACCAGGCCGTAGTTCTGGTTCGGCTCGACGGTGCGCAGCTTGTTGCTGCGGATGTAGCCGCGCACGAATGCGCCGTCCTCATTACGGAAAGCCTCCACGAGCGACCAGCCGCTGTCCAGCTCCTTGACCACGTTGAGGCCCTGGGACAGGCCGGACACCGTGCCCAGACGCTTGCGGCCTTCCTCGATGGAATCGTAGATGTAGGCGGACTCGCTCTCGCTCACGTCCACGCTGGTCATCGTGCGGGTGATCGCCGCCCAGATCTCCTCGTTGGTGGAGGCGGAGGTCAGGCCCCAGTAGCCCGCATCGGTCTGCTCGGCCTTGTCGGAGACGCCCACGCCGATGAGCAGGCCCTCGGCACCCATGACGCCCACGCCCTTCTCATAGGTCACCACGTCGGTGGCGGCAGCGGCTGTCGAGGCGGACGAGGTGCCGGTCGTGGAGCCGGAGGTCGAGGCAGTGGACGTGCCGGAGGTCGCAGAAGAAGACGTGCCGGAGGTCGATCCGGAGGTCGCAGAGGAAGACGTGCCGGCGGTGGAGCCGGACGCCGAACCGGAGGCCGTGCCGGACGTCGAGGCGGTCGTGGTCTTGGGCAGGCTGTCCGTCTTGAGCGTGCCGGCGTCATACTCGGCGATCAGCTTGTCGAGCTGAGCCAGCGCGTCGGCGGGGGCATCCGCCAGCAGATAGGCGTTGCCGTTCACGTCCACGATGAAATCGACCTCGACCGGCTCGCTGAACAGGCTCGTGTACCATTCGCCGATGGCGCCCTTCGCCTTGTAATAGCCCGCGGCCGTGGGCATGTCGTTGCCCTTGGTCAGGTCGAGCGTGACGGAGGTTTCGCCCGCAGCCTTGAGCTGCACGGTCGGGAAATCGTCGAAGTACGCGGCCTTCGGGCTCACGCGGTAGAGCGAGAACGTGACCTCGGCCTCCTTGTCGCTGAAGAAGGCGTAGAAGGAGAGGATCGGGTTGAACGCCTTGGAGGCGGAAACGGAGACGCTGCGGATCTCCGGGCGCGGATCGCCGAGGGCGAACTTGGCGGTGGCGACCTTCGAAACGACGCCGTACTGGCTGGTCACCGTCGCGCTGAAGGAGTAATTGCCGGCGGGCAGCGGCATGCCGTCCGGGTCGGAGGTTTCAAACGCGACGAGATTGGCCTTGGTGTGCAGCTCCTGGCTCTCGCAGACGACGGCAACCTCATTGCCGTCCGCGTCGAGGATGCGCAGGGACAGGAAGCCCGCGACGCTGGGGGTGACGGTGAGCTCGTAGCCCACGCCGCCGCGCAGCGTGCCCTTGGGCACCGTGAGCTTGACGGTCGGCACCGCGGTGGAGGCCTTGGTGGCGGCCAGGCCGGTCGCACTCAGGCAGCACAGCGCAAGGCAGAGCAGCAGCGCCAGAATCAGACGGGTACGTTTCATATGGATATGCTCCTTTCGGCAATTGCGTGTTGAAGCGATCGGGCGGCGGAAAAGCGCGCCGCGCCATATATATACCATCATACCGCAAAAACCGTCAGGATGCAAGAGAAATGGCGCAAGAAGCGCGTCTTTCGTGCGCGGCGGCTTGCGAAGGCTCTGCGCGCGTGATACAATAGGACAAAATGCGCGGGAGGGATGCGGATGGACGGGCTGGATGCGGTGCTGGGCGCGCTGCAGTCGATCCGCTGTGGGGCGGCCTGCACGGAGGAGGAGCTGCACGCGCAGGTGCTTGGCGCGCTCTCTGCGGCCGGGCTTTCGCCCCGGCACGAGGTGCGCCTGGGACCCCGCTGCCGCATCGACGTGATGTGCGGGAACATCGGCATCGAGATCAAGAAGAGCCGCCCGCAGCGTGCGGCCCTGCTGCGCCAGCTTGCGCGCTATGCCGCCTGCGATCAGGTGGCGCAGCTGGTGGTCATCGCCCCGCGCGGCGTCGATCTGCCGCGCATCGTCTGCGGCAAGCACGTGACGATGCTGGGGCTGGAGCGCCTGTGGGGCATCAGCCTGCCATAATAGAGGAAGGGAGGGACGCGCGATGGACGGGAGGGACGAGCTGCCGGGCTATCTGGCCGATGTGCCGCAGACGGGGCATATCTATGGAAGGCTTTCCTACAACCGGCGCAGCAAATGCTGGACGATCAAGGGCGAGCCGTGCGTGACGGAGATGGCCAAGCGTCTCTTCCCCGGCAGTGCGCGCAGGCGCGGCGAGGCGCGCTTCACCGCAAACCGGCGCATCATCGGCGAGGTGAACTGGCTGATGCTGCGCTATCCGCTGGAAATTGCCGAGCGCGACCGGGCGCTGTGGGCACGCTCGCTGGAGGAGGCCCGGGAGCACGCGCGCAGACGGGAGCTGGCGCAGCGCCTGCCGGTGCGCTCCACGCCGCCGCCGGGCACGTTCTGCGGCGAGCTGCGCGAGTTCCAAAAGGAGGGCCTGTCCTTCCTGCTGGCGAACCCGCGCGCGCTGCTGGCGGACGAGATGGGCCTGGGCAAGACGGTGCAGGCGCTGGCATGCCTGGCGGCGACAGGTGACTTTCCGGCGCTGCTGGTGGTCCCACCGCACCTGGTGCGCAACTGGGAGGCCGAGACGGCGCGCTTTCTGCGCATCGACGGCAGGCCGCCGCGCATCCACGTCATCCGCGGGCTGACGCCGAAGCCCCTGCCCGAGGCGGATGTGTACATCATCCACTACCTGCTGCTGCGCGGCTGGAAGAAGACGCTGCCGGAGCTGGGCTTCCGGGCGGTCGTCTTTGATGAGATGCAGGAGCTGCGCCGTGCCGGGACGGAGAAGTACTCCGCGGCGAGCCTGCTGGCCGAGCGCTGCGAGCGGGTGATCGGGCTGTCCGGCACGCCGATCTACAACCGCGGCGCGGAGATTTGGAACGTGGTCAACATCCTCGACTTCCACTGTCTGGGCGATTGGGAAAGCTTCACGCGCGAGTGGTGCGACGGCTACGGCAACCACATCGTCCGCGATCCCGCACTGCTGGGCGATCACCTGCGGCGCGAGGGGCTGATCCTGCGGCGCACGAAGGAAGAAGTGCTCGCCGAGCTGCCGCCCAAGCGCCGTCTCGTGCAGGAGATCGACACGGACGACAGGGTGTATCGCGAGCTGATGCGCCCGGTGATGGAGCTGCTGGGCAGCCTGAGCGCGCTGCATCCGGACGCGAAGGAGCGCGCGCTGCTGGAGGAGCGCATCAGCGCGGGCGAGCGGCAGGCGACGGGCATCGCGAAGGCGCCGTTCGTGGCGGCGTTTGTGCGCGCGCTGCTGGACAGCGGGGAGAAGGTGCTGCTCTTTGCGCATCATCACGCGGTGATGGATATTTATAAGAAGGAACTCTCCGCGTACAAACCGGTGTTCATCACCGGGCGCGAGACGCAGGAGGGCAAGGACCGCGCGGTGACGCGCTTCATGGGCGGAGAGACGGACCTGTGCGTCGTCTCGCTGCGCTCGGCGTCGGGACTCAATCTGCAGCGGGCGAGCTGCGTGGTCTTCGGCGAACTGGACTGGTCGCCCGCCGTGCACTCGCAGGCGGAGGACCGGGCGCACCGCATCGGGCAGAAGGACTCGATCCTGTGCTACTATCTGGTCGCGCCGCAGGGCTCCGACCGGGACATGCAGGACGCGCTGGGCCTGAAGGTGAGCCAGTTTGTGGCGCTGATGGGCGACCGCGCGCCGGACATGCTGGATGCGCAGCACGCGCAGACGGCGGCAAAGGCACACATCGAAGCGATGCTTCGCCAATACAGCGATGCGAGCGAGACACGCAATACATAGCAAAATGCGGACGCATCCGATGGATGATTGGGTGCGCCGTTGTATCTGTTCCCGGAGTTTTGAAACGAAAAGTCACAAAGAATCAGAAAATGCGTAAAAAAGTGCGAAAAAGGTATTGACAAACGCGCGGGAGTGCAGTATACTAACTGAGCTGTCAGCGCGAGAGCAACTTGAGGCTGGCACGAT
>CAMENN010000041.1 GCA_945928315.1 uncultured Clostridia bacterium | reverse complement strand
TCCCTTGACTGTTCTCCAGATCCCTAAGTGTAACCTATGTTTGACACTTCAACACACAAAGCCCGCCGGTTGGGAAGCACGATATTTACAAGCGGCCCGGTTTGTGATATGATTACGGGCGTATACACGTTTTTCAACGACACGGAGGGAAAAGGGCAATGTCGCTCAGGCAGTCATGGGGACGGTTGCGTCCCAAGCTCATCGGCGACCGCGCGTTTTACGCGGAGGTCGTCTCCATTGTTGTGCCGATCATCATCCAGAATACGGTGTCCAACGTCGTCAGCCTTCTGGACAACGTGATGGTCGGCCGGGTCGGCACGCTCCAAATGTCGGCCGTCGCCATTGTCAATCAGCTCCTGTTCGTCTTCAATCTCTGCATCTTTGGCGGACTGGCGGGCGCGGGCATCTTTGCCACGCAGTTCGCCGGGGCAAAGGACGACGAGGGCGTGCGCCACTGCTTCCGCATGAAGTGGTACATTGCGCTGGCGATGCTCGCGGCGGCCTGCTGCGTCTTCCTCGCCATGCCGCAGAAGCTGATCACGTCCTATCTGGCGCAGGGGACGGACACCGCCGACGCCGCCAGCACGCTGGCCTACGGCATGGATTACCTGATGGTCATGCTGGCCGGGCTGCTGCCCTTTGCGGTGTCGCAGATCTACGCGGGCACGCTGCGCGAGGTCGGCGAGACGAAGCTGCCCATGCTCGCAAGCATCATCGGCATCCTGGTGAACCTCGTGTTCAATTACCTGCTGATCTTCGGCTCGTTCGGCTTCCCGAAGCTGGGCGTCACAGGCGCGGCGATCGCCACGGTGCTCTCCCGCTACGTCGAAATGACGATCATCGTCGTTTACACGCATCTGCGCAGCACCCGCTATCCGTTCATCCGCGGCGCGTATCGCAGCCCGTATGTGCCGGGGCGCCTGGTGGGCGACATCATGCGCCGGGGCATGCCGCTGCTCGTCAACGAATTCCTCTGGTCCTCGGGCATGGCGGTGCTGCTGCAGTGCTACTCCGTGCGCGGCCTGGACGTGGTCGCCGCGTGCAACATTTCCAACACGGTGAGCAACCTGTTCAAGGTCGTGTTCCTGTCGATGGGCAATGCGGTGGCGATCATGGTCGGACAGGCGCTCGGTGCCGACGAGACGAAGCGCGCCAAGGATACGGCCTGGCGGCTCATCGCGCTGGCCGTCGCCTCGAACCTTGTGATGAGCGGGCTGCTGATCGCGCTCTCGCCGGTCATCCCGCACATCTACAACACGGAGCAGCATGTGCGCGACATTGCCTCGCAGCTGCTGTGCGTTGTCGCGGTGATGATGCCGATGTACTCGTTCTGCCACTGCTGCTATTTCACGCTGCGCTCCGGCGGGCGGACGATCATCACCTTCCTGTTTGACAGCTGCTTCACCTGGTGCCTCAACGTGCCGCTGGCCTATGTACTCGGCTATTATACCCAGCTGCCGATCGTGCCGTTCTACTTCGCCGTGCAGGCGCTGGAGCTGGTCAAATGCGTCGTCGGCTTCATCATGGTGAAGAAGGGCGTCTGGATCCGCAACATCGTCGCGGACAAGGAGAAGGCATGATGACGCTGCGGGCGCTGGACGAGGCGCACCTCCGGCTGCTCTATGCGAACCAGATGCGGCGCGACTTCCCGGAGAGCGAGCTCAAGCCGCTGGAAAGCATCCTCGCGCTGCGGGGGCGGGGCGAATACGACGCGCTGGCCGCGTATGACGACGGCATGTTCGTCGCCTATGCGATGGTCTACCGGCCGAAGGACGGTCGGACGCTGCTGCTCGACTATCTGGCCGTCGAGCCGGATATGCGCGGGCGCGGCGCGGGACAGGCGCTGCTGAGCGCGCTCAGGCGGCACTATGCCGGGCGCGCGGAGTGCCTGATGATCGAGTGCGAGCGACCGAAGGCCGCCCCGGACGAGGCGCAGGCGCGGCGGCGCATCCGGTTTTACGAGCATGCGGGCGCACAGATGACGAACGTGCGCGTCTGGCTGTTCGAGGTGGAGTACAGCATCCTCGTGCTGCCCTGCGGCGGGGACGGAATGCTGGCGCAGCAGGACTGGGCCGGGGAGATCCTCGGGCTGTATCGCCAGATGCTCACCCCGCAGGCATATGCGCGCAACGTGCGGCTGATCCGGGGATAAAGAGGGGAAGATCATGGACGTGACAATCCGTCCTCTCGGGGAAACGGAGATTGAAAGGGAGCTGTTCCGCCCGTTCACCCGCAGGCAGGAGGTGAATCTCTGCCTGCGCAGGGATGGGGACAGATGGGTCGTTCGCCCCGATCCGTTCATCGACGACTGGAACGAGGAGGAGTATGCCGGGCTGGTCCAGTGCCTTCGGCATACCATCCGCACGGGCGGCCGGGTGTGGGGCGCGTTCACCGGCGGGGCGCTGAAGGGCTTTGCCTCCGTTGAGAACGGCATCTTCGGCGGGGACAACCGGTACATGGATCTCTCTTGCATCCACGTCTCGCAGGACATGCGCCATGCGGGCATCGGGCGGCGGCTGTTTGACCGGGCGAAGGCCTTTGCGAGGGAGCGCGGCGCGGGGAAGCTCTATATTTCTGCGCACTCCGCCGTGGAAAGCCAGGCGTTCTATGCGGCCATGGGCTGCGTCGATGCGAGGGAGATCAACCGGGAGCACGCGGAAAGGGAGCCGTTTGACCGCCAGCTCGAGTGTGCGCTTTGAACCAAATACAAAAAAGCATCCGTACGGAACCGGCCATGCGGATGCTTCGTTTATGCGCTTTATACTGCTCTCAAATAAACCGAGCTGTTCGATCGCCGACCGTCAGGTCTCGCTTCGCTCCCTGACTGTGTTTTCTTTGATCGCTTCGCGATGGAGAACGTTGGAGGCCCCGTCCGGAAAACGGAATAGTCGCGCAAGCGCTCCTTTCCGTTCCAGACGTTCCGCCTCGCTGTTTCGCCCACAGGGCGCGCTCGGCTCCAGTCCCCCAAACCCCTGCCTGAGGAACATCGTCCCCCAGACTCCCTTCATCGCTTCGCGCTTACAGCTCGTTTCTGAGAAGAGTATCAGGACACCGTGTACTCCGGCTCGCTGTCGATGACCAGCTTGTCGCCGTCGTAATCGACCAGCAGCTCAGTGCGCGGCTGCACGTCCTCAGCGATGAGCTTGCGGGCGATGAGCGTCTCGACGGAGCGCTGCATGAACCGCTTGAGCGGACGCGCGCCGTAGACCGGATCATAGCCCTGCGCGACGATGAAGGAGCGGGCGGCCTGCGTGAGACGCACGCTCAGCTGCTTGTCCGCGAGGCGGCGGTTGAGGTCATCCACCTGCAAATCGACGATGCGGTCGATCTCGCCGCGGGTGAGCGGCTTGTAGAAGACGATCTCGTCGAGGCGGTTGAGGAACTCCGGACGGAACTGCGTCTTGAGCATGCCCTCGACCTGCTTGCGCGCCTCGTCGGTGATCTGTCCGTCGCTGCCGATGCCCTCGAGGATCGCGGAGGAGCCGAGGTTGCTCGTCAGGATGATGATGGTGTTCTTGAAGTCCACCGTGCGGCCCTGAGAGTCGGTGATGCGGCCGTCGTCGAGCACCTGCAGCAGCACGTTGAACACGTCCGGGTGCGCCTTTTCGACCTCGTCGAAAAGGATGACGGCGTACGGACGGCGGCGCACGGCCTCGGTCAGCTGGCCGCCCTCGTCATAGCCCACATATCCCGGAGGGGCGCCGATCAGGCGCGAGACGCTGTGCTTCTCCATGTATTCGCTCATGTCGATGCGGATCATGTTCTTCTCGTCGTCAAACAGCGCCTGTGCCAGCGCCTTGGCAAGCTCCGTCTTGCCCACGCCCGTGGGGCCGAGGAAGAGGAACGAGCCGATCGGGCGGTTCGGGTTCTGGATGCCGGCGCGGCTGCGCAGGATGGCCTCGCAGACCTTCTCAACCGCCTCGTCCTGTCCGATGACGCGCTCATGCAGCGTATCATCCAGGTGCAGCAGCTTCTCGCGCTCGCCCTCCATCAGCTTGGAGACCGGAATGCCCGTCCAGCGGGCGACGATGCGCGCGATTTCCTCCTCGGTGACCTTGTCGCGCAGCAGCGTGCTGTCGGACTTGGCTTCCTCGGCGAGTTTCTCCTGCTCAGCCAGCTCCTTTTGCAGCTGGGGCAGCTTGCCGTATTTGAGCTCCGCGGCGCGGTTGAGGTCGTAATTGCGCTCGGCTTCCGCGATTTCGCCGCCCAGGTGCTCGATCTCCTCGCGGAGCTTTTGCACCTTGCCGATGGCGTTCTTCTCGTTCTCCCAGCGCGCCTTCATGGTGTTGAACTGCTCGCGCATGTCGGCAAGCTCCTTCTCAATCACGGAAAGGCGCTCGCGGGAGAGGGCGTCCTCCTCCTTTTTGAGGGCGGCTTCCTCGATCTCGTGCTGCATGATGCGGCGGCGCACGTCGTCGAGCTCCTGCGGCATGGAATCCATCTCGGTGCGGATGGTCGCGCAGGCCTCATCGACCAGGTCGATGGCCTTGTCGGGCAGGAAGCGGTCGGAGATGTAGCGGTTGGAGAGGGTTGCTGCGGCGATGAGCGCCTGATCCTGAATCTTGACGCCGTGGAAGACCTCATAGCGCTCCTTCAGGCCGCGCAGGATGGAGATGGTGTCCTCCACCGTCGGCTCGGAAACCATGACCGGCTGGAAGCGGCGCTCGAGCGCGGCGTCCTTCTCGATGTACTTGCGGTACTCATTGAGCGTCGTCGCGCCGATGCAGTGCAGCTCGCCGCGCGCGAGCATCGGCTTGAGCAGGTTGCCCGCGTCCATGCTGCCCTCGGTCTTGCCCGCGCCCACGATGGTGTGCAGCTCGTCGATGAACAGAATGATGCGGCCCTCGCTGGATTTGACCTCCGCGAGTACGGCCTTGAGGCGTTCCTCGAACTCGCCGCGGAACTTCGCGCCGGCGATCAGTGCGCCCATGTCGAGGGAGAAGATCGTGCGGTTCTTGAGGCTGTCGGGCACGTCGCCGCGCACGATGCGCTGCGCGAGGCCCTCGGCGATGGCGGTCTTACCGACGCCCGGCTCGCCGATGAGAACCGGGTTGTTCTTCGACTTGCGCGAGAGGATACGGATTACGTTGCGGATCTCCGTATCGCGGCCGATGACCGGGTCGAGCTTGTTCTGACGGGCCAGCTCCACGAGGTCCTGGCCGTACTTCTTGAGCGCGTCATAGGTGGACTCCGGGTCCTCGCTGGTGACGCGGGCGCTGCCGCGCACGGCCTGCAGCATTTCAAGGAACTTCGGTTTGGTGATGCCCCAGGCGTTCATAAGCGGCTTGACGCCGGAGTCCGCCTTTTCGATGAGGGCGAGGAACAGGTGCTCGACGGAGACGTACTCGTCGCGCATCTGCTTCATTTCGGCCTCAGCCTGCGTGAGCACGGCGGCGAGGCTGTTTGAGACATAGGGCTGCTGGTTGCTGCCGGAGATCTTGGGCAGGCGGGAGACAGCGCTCTCGCAGGCCGAGACCGCCTGGCGGCTGCTGACGCCGAGCTTTTCCATCAGCTGGCCGATGAGGCCGTTTTCCTGACTGATCAGCGCGTCGAGCAAGTGAAGCTGCTCCACCTGCGCGTTGCCGTAGCTCTGGGCGAGCTGCTGCGCGCTTTGCAGGGCCTCCATGGATTTTTGGGTGAAACGGTTCGCATCCATCCAAATCATCCTCCTTTATGTTCAGGGCGAAAACCGCCCGATGAACGCGTACGTTACTTTGTCTTTCGACGCTGACAGTATACCATGGTCAAAGAAAGTCAGTAAAGATCAAAATGGGAGAATTATTCAATCGATAATGTACAAACTGCACAAATCTGCACAGGCGGGAGGGGCTCGGGATGGGAAGCGGCTTTCTGTTCTTCGTATCGCATTGCGGCAAGGCGTGCAAGCACGGCATTCTGCGCACAACGCAAAGAGACGCCGATGGACGAAGACGATCAAACAGGGCGAGAGGTGAAACAAGCGAAACAGACCGGGGTTCAAATCCGTAAAACAGACCGAAAGTCTGCTGCAGGGACGGCAAAGAGTTGAAATGGGCAAAAGCGACCTGCCGGGGTCAACACGCAGGCACAGGTGAAGGCGGACGGATTATCCCTTTTGCAGCAGGGCTACCGGCACGCGGTACTTGGCGTAGCGCCGTCCCCGCCTGTCGCGATAGCCGCCGCGTGCGTCAGGCACCATGACCGTCGCGGTCTTGCCGATGTAGGAGACGGTGCCCGTGAGGGTCCGGCCTTCATAGGGAAAGCAAACACGGGAACCGACCAGCAGTCCGTTTTCGGCAGCCTCGCTGCGGCGCGTCGGCAGGCTGTGGCGCGTGTCCGTGTGGCCGAAGAGCCCGTTTGCCAATGAGAGAAAGCGCTGTGAGTGCCCCGTCGAGCCGTACAGCGCGAACTCCGCAGCGTGACACAGCTCGTGCTCGAAGACGACGAGAAAGGCCTCCTGCGCTGTGGCGACGCTCAGTCCGTTGAGCTGAAACGGACCGTCGGTCAAGCGGAAGAGGAAATCGCCGGACATGCGGATTTCCGCCTTGACCGGCGTGGACCCGCGCGTATAGACGAACTTGCCCGCGGCGCTGGTCAGGCGCGTGGAGAGCGTGACGGGCAGCGTGCCATAGAACCGGGACAGAAAGCCGCCGAAGAACAGGCGGTCATACAGCGAAAGCATGGCCTGCAGCGTGGATCGGCGCACGCTTTTCACGGGCACGGCGCAAAAGCCCTCGTCCGCGGCAAGCAGCGCGGCGAGGATCTGCGCGCGGCAGCGCCGGATTTCGCCGGGATCGGGCAGGGGAAAGGGCAGGACTTCGCGCATGGTGGGCCTCCTTTCTCACGAAAAAAGCCGCCGTTTCCGGCGGCAGGCATGGCGCTTACAGCGTGATTTCCACGCGGACGGCGCGCCCGACAATCTTGATGTCGCTGATGTGCACGGACTCCGCGCCCAGCTCGCGGTCGCCGCTCTGCAGCAGGATGTTTGAGTTGCCCAGCAGCTTCACGCGGCGCAGGCAGCGGTGCGCACCGTACTCGACGAGCATGATCGCGCCGTCCTCCGGCAGGTTCTGCGGCACGATGAGCACCAGATCGCCCTTCTCGATGCGCATGGCGCGCATCGAGTCGTCCGGCGCGAGGAAGTAGACCACGCGCTCCGGCTTGGCGCCCTCGATCTTGCCGTCCTGGATCGGCACCATTTTGCGGGAAACCTGAATCCAGCCCGCGTTCATGATCGGCACGGGGCGCAGCACGCTGCTCAGCGCGTCCAGCCAGATGCCGCTCTGCTCCTCGGCGCTCACGGGCCTGGCCGGCTCGGGCCTGGGCTCCGGCTTCTTTTCCGACTGGGGCGCGGGCTTCTGCGGGGCCAGCGTGCCCAAATCGACGGTCGCAGCGATCTCGTCGAGCGAGAATTCCGCCTCGTTGCGCTGGGAGGTGCCCAGCTTGTTGAGGATGCGGCGGGCCTGATCGTCCTGGATGATGCGCCGCCCCTCCTCGACATCCTTCAGATAGCTTTCCGAGATGCCGCACATGCGCGCTACCTGCTTGCGCGTCAGCTTCTGGCGCGTGCGCTCGAGCATCAACAAATCGCCCAAACGGCTCATGGTTTTTCCTCCTCATGAAGAGGCCGGCGTCTGCCGCCGGCCGGCTAAGCGCATTATACAGGCTTGCGCGCGATTTGTAAAGTCATTTCGGCGGAGCCTCGAGCTCCTCCTCGCGGATGCCGCGCGCAGCCAGGCGGCGGTGCGTCTTCTGCCCGAGCAGCGTGTAGCAGATGGAGGTGATGGGCACCGCGATGAGCATACCCGGAATGCCGAACAGGCCGCCGCCCACGGTGACGGCGAGCAGCACCCACATCGGCGGCAGGTTGATGGAGGTGGAGACGACGCGCGGGTAGATCAGGTTCGTCTCGATCTGCTGGAGCACGAGGATGAACACCACGAAACCGATGGCCTGCATGGGGTTTTCGATGAGCACGAGCAGCGCGCCGATGACGCAGGAGAAGATCGCGCCATAGATCGGGATGAGCGCGCAGAACGTCATGATGATGGAGATCACCAGCGCGTAGGGGAAACGGAAGATGAGCATGCCCACGAAGCAGAGCGCGCCCAGGATGACCGCCTCGGTGCACTGGATGGTGACGTAGGAGAAGAACGTGCGGTGCGTCAGCCGCGCGACGCTGAGTGTCTCATCGCAGAAGGTGCGCGGCAGGAAGGCGTACACGAGCTTCTTGCACTGGCGGGAGAGCGTCTCCTTCTGCAGCAGCACGTAGACGGCGAACACGCAGGAGACGATGACATCCGTGACGCTGCCGAAGATCGCCGAGATGCCCGAGACGACCGACGCGGCCGCGGTGCCCGCATACTTCTGCACGAGTGCGATGATGGAGGAGGCGAGCTTGTTGAGGTCCGGAATCATCGGCGCGATGGCGTCGTGCACCTCCGGGTAATCCGCGAGCTTGTCCATCATGCCGGAAACCCACTCCTGCGCCACGGGCACGAAGTGCATGATGGACACGGCGAGCGAGGAGATCGTATTGGCCAGCTCGGGCAGCACGATGATGGAGAAAAGCACGATCAGCAGCAGAACCAGCAGGATGGCGAGCACCAGGCTGACGATGCGCCGGGGCGCGGGCCCCAGCAGCGAATTTCCCTTTTTGTTCCTGTGGCTGAGCAGCTTGTCGAATAGGTGCATCGGCACGCTCAGGATGAACGCCAGGCACGCGCCGACGATGAACGGGGACAGCGTGGCCAGCACGCCGCCCAGGAACGAGCCGATGGCCGCAACATGCCTGACGCAGAGCACCAGCGCGACGGTAAAGGCTGAGAGGGCCAGCAGAAAGCGCTTTGTATTCCGGGACAGATCCATGGAGTCCTCCTTGAACGGTGAAGCTTTTTTCTCCATTATACGCTGAAATCGCGGAAAAGGGAACAACATTGCGGCGCGAAATGTGGAATCAGTCAATCTTTTGAAACAGTTGAAAACCGGGGCGGATTGCGGTATCATGGGAGGAGAACGCATGATGGGAGGACATACGATGAGAGAGATCGACGTGGCCCGTGTGGAGGAAACCGTATACGGGCTGTTTCTGAGCGCCTGCTGCGAGATCGGGGACGACGTGCTCACGCTGCTCGAGCAGCGCCTTGAGACGGAGGAATCCCCGTTCGGTCGCGAGGTGCTGCGCCAGCTGATCGAGAACGACAGGCTCGCCGCCAGTCGGCACATGCCCATCTGCCAGGATACGGGCATGGCGGTCATTTTCATGGAGGTCGGGCAGGATGTGCACTTCGCCGGGGGCGACGTGAACGAGGCGATCGAACGGGGCGTGCGCCGGGCATACCATGACGGATGCTTCCGCGCCAGCGTGCTTACGCCGCTCACGCGCATCAACACGAAGGACAACACCCCGGCGATCGTGCACATGCGCATCGTCCCGGGCGAGACGGTGACGCTGACCGCCGCGCCCAAGGGCTTCGGCTCCGAGAACATGTCGCGGCTGTGGATGCTCACCCCGTCCCAGGGCATCGAAGGCGTCAGGGACTGCATCGTGGAGACGGTGCGCCTGGCGGGCGGCAATCCCTGCCCGCCGGTCGTGGTCGGCGTGGGCATCGGCGGCACGGCAGAGTGCGCCATGCTCATGGCCAAGCACAGCCTGACGCGCGAATGCGGCACACACTCGGAGGACCCGATGCTCGCGCAGATGGAGACGGAGCTGCTCGCGCGCATCAACGACCTGGGTATCGGCCCGCAGGGCCTTGGCGGGCGCACGACGGCGCTGGCCGTGCACATCGAGCAGATGCCCACGCACATCGCGGGCCTGCCGGTGGCGGTCAACATGCAGTGTCACGCAGCGCGCCACAAGACGGCGACGATCTGAGGAGGAATACGGCACATGAGCAAGAGAATTCACGCGCCGCTCGTGGCGCAGGAGCTGGAGACGCTGCGCGCTGGGGACAGCGTGCTGCTGAGCGGCACGATCTACACGGGCCGGGATGCTGCCCACAAGCGGCTGTGCGCGCTGGTGGCGGAGGGAAAGCCGCTGCCCTCTGACATCCGCGGTCAGGTGATCTACTACGCGGGGCCGTGCCCCGCCAAGCCGGGGGACGCCATCGGCTCGTGCGGGCCGACGACCAGCTACCGCATGGACGCCTACGCGCCGACGCTTTGCGACCTCGGGCTGATCGGCATGATCGGCAAGGGCCAGCGCAGCCCGGCGGTGATCGACGCGATCCGCCGCAACGGTGGCGTCTACTTCGCGGCGACGGGCGGCGCGGGTGCGCTGATTGCCGGGAGCGTGAAGGCCGCGAGGGTCATCGCGTTTGAGGATCTGGGCACCGAGGCCATCCGCGAATTGCAGGTGGAGGATCTGCCGCTGATCGTCGCCATCGACAGCGAGGGCGGCAATCTCTATGAGGAAGGACCTGCGCGCTATCGCCGCTGAGCCGGGCATTTTACGCAATAGTGACGCGGATTTGATGAACTTTTTAGCCGGATGTGGCAGGAATCGGGCGGATTATCGGGAATAATATTACAAGATGGAAGACGCTGCGCGTGCAGGAGGCGGACATGCGGGAGATCGTGATTCACAGCTGGGACGAGCTTCAGCAGGCCGTTTTCGACGACGTGTGGGACGAGAAGGTCATGCGCTACCGGGACAACTGCATCTATCGCGGGGCGGCCGATCAGAGATGGGATCTTGTGCCGTCGCTTAACCGCGTCTGCGCGCACGATCTCTCGCTGGAGACGCATGTCTTCCGGCAGTTCCGCAAGTACGGCTATGCCGAGCTGGCGCAGTATTCGGGCTTCTGGAGCCTGCTGCCTGTGGCGCAGCATCACGGCCTGCCCACGCGGCTGCTCGATTGGACGTATTCCCCGATGGTTGCGGCGCACTTTGTCACCGAGGACACGGATTACTACGACCGCGACGGCGTCATCTGGAAGCTGGATCTGACGAAGTTCCGCGAGCAGCTGCCGGACATCCTCAGGATGAAGCTGCGCGACAGCGGCAGCAACATCTTCACCATCGGCATGCTGGAAAAGTTGATCCCGGACTTTGAGTGGATGAAGACGCTCAGCGACGAGCCGTACGTCATCTTCTTTGAGCCCTCGTCGATGATCGACCGGATCGTCAACCAGTACGCGCTGTTCTCGGTCGTCTCCGACCGCTCAGTGCTCCTGTCGGATCTGATCCAAAAGCGGCACATCGAATGCAGCCGCATCATCATCCCCAAAGAGGTCAAGCTCGAGATCCGCGACAAGCTCGACTACATCAACATTTCGGAGCGGATGATCTATCCGGGCCTTGACGGCGTGTGCAGGTGGATCACCCGGCGCTATGCCGCGCTGGGCCCGCAGTACAATCAGAAAAGGGACTAAGCGCAATCGGGCGCTTAACCAATACAACCTTCAACAGGAGGAACCCAAGATGAGGAAAATCGTTGCTCTTGCCGCGGCGGCTGTGATGCTCTTCGCGCTTTGCGCGAGCGCCAGCGCAGCGACCACCGTGACCATCTGGCACACCTTTACGGACAACCAGCAGGCGTACCTCGAGCAGGCGGCTGCCGACTTCAATGCCAGCCAGGATGAGTATGAGGTCGTCGTGGAGGCGCAGGCCTACTCCGGCTTCCTGGATAGCGTCTACAACGCCGTAGCCAACGGCGTCGGCCCGAGCATCATCATCAACTTCGCGTCCACCGCGGCGGAGTACGTCAAGGACGGTCTGGTCGTCGATCTGACCCCGTATGTCTATGACGAGGAGATCGGCATGAAGGAGATCTACGAGTCCCTGCCGGAGTCCATCCGGAAGGAGACCGTGAGCTTTGCCGACGGCGGCATGCACTTCCTGCCGGCCTACACCTCCGGCCCGATCCTCTTCTACAACAAGACCCTCTACGAGGAGCTTGGCCTCTCCGTGCCCACCACCTGGGAGGAGCTCGCCGAGAATTCGAAGGTCATTTATGAGAAGAAGGGCGTTGCGGGCTTTGCGGCTGACTCCCTGACCGACATCATGCAGTCCCTGATGATGCAGTCCGGTACGGAGTACATCGACGTGGAGAACAAGTGCGTGCTGTTCGACAACCAGACCACCATTGACTGCCTCAACTGGTTCGGCGAGAAGGTTCAGGCCGGCATCTTCGCCCTGAGCCCGCAGCAGAACTACTTCTCCAACGACTTCAACGCGGGCCTGGTGGCTTCCTACCTGGGCTCCTGCGCGGGCGTGCCGTACATCGCGCCGGACGGCTTCGAGTATGACGTCGCCCCGATGCCGCGCGAGATCAACAACGCCTGGTATCCGTCCTGGAACCGCGGCCCGATCATCTTCAACAAGGATGAGGAGACCAACAAGGGCGCGTACCTGTTCGTCAAGTACTTCCTCTCTCCGGAGGTCAACGCGGGCTGGGCGCAGGCCGTGACCGCGATTTCTCCGTACGGCACGACGCAGGCTAGCGAGGCCTATGCGCCGTACATCAATGAGCTGCCGGCGGCGCTGGCGGCTGTGCAGGCCAACCTCGACGTGGCGGGCGCTCTGCCGAGCGTGACCGGCGCGACTGCGGTGCGCAACGCGCTGCAGGAGGCTGTGACCATGGTTGCCGGCGGCATGGATGCTGCGGACGCCCTGGCTGCCTGCGTGGCGACCTCCAACGAGGCGCTTGCCGAGTAATCTCATCACCGGCTTTACGGGGCTGGCGGGTTCAGTCCGCCGGCCCCGTTTTCCATTTGTTCGCGCGGCGTTTGGCGGAGACATCCGCCAAACCCCTTTTCATCACGGCAGCGGAGGCTGCCCGCGGAGGAATCGCATCATGGAGAAGCAAAGGCTCCTCGTGTTCATGATCGACGCGCTGTGTGAGACGGACGTCGAGTATATGCGCACGCTCAAACACTTTGGATGGATGCTGGAACGCGGCGCGCTGGTGCGCGAGATGTATCCGGTCTATCCTTCGTTTACCTACCCCTGTCATGTGTCCATCATGACCGGCTGCTATCCGGACAAGCACGGCGTGCCGCACAACGAGATGGTGCAGGCGGGCGTGCATCCCGTGTCCTGGTATACGCAGCGCAGCCAGGTGAAGAAGAAGTTCTTCGCCGAATACGCGAAGGAGCACGGCTATTCCACCTGCCTCGTCAATTGGCCGGTCTCCGCGGGAGCGGATGTGGACATCAACCTGCCCATGTGCATCCCGATGGGCTACAAGGGCGACAACCCGCGCCAGTTTCTCGACGGCGCGGCCACGCCGGACGCCGTGGACCGCTACTATTGGAAGTACGGCTACCTGCTGTGCAGCATGAACCGCATGCTGCACGGGAGCTACGACGATTTCACTAACGCCGTTTCCCCGGACATCATCCGCGATTACGGGCAGCCGGACGTCATGTTCGTCAAGATGTGCGATCTGGACACCGTTCGCCATAAGCTGGGCGTGGAGAGCGAGGCAGCCCGCGAGCAGCTGAGACGGCACGACTGCGAGCTGGGCGTGCTCATGGAGAGCATCCGCCGCTACGGCGACTTCGCGCACACCAACTTCATCGTCATGGGCGACCACGGGCAGACGGACGTATCCCGGACGATCAACTTCAACCGCGTGCTGCAGGAGGCCGGGCTGCAAACACTCGATGCGCAGGGCAGGCTCGCTTCGTTCGACGCATACTGCCATTCGACCGGCGGCAGCGGCTGGATCGAGCTGCGCGACCCGCAGGATGCGGCGCTGCGCGAACGCGTGCATCGACTGCTGCTGGACGCGAAGGCCAGCGGGCAATACAACCTGGGCTATGTCTTTACCAGGGAAGAGGCGCAGGCGCAGTTCCATCTGATCGGGCCGTTTGACTTCATCATCGAGGGCAAGAAGCCGATGGCCTTTGCCTATGACCCGGCCGCGCCGCTGTTTGAGGCGACGAAGCCCGGCGATTACAAGACGGCGCCCGGCAGCCATGGCGGTCTGCCGTGGCTTGACCACAGGACGACGTTCTTCGGCTGCGGCCCGGCCTTTGCGCAGGGCGCGGTGGTCGAGCGCGCGAGCCTGGTGGATGAGGCGCCGACGATGGCCCGCATCCTCGGCTTTGAGATGGAGGACATCGACGGGCACTGCCTGACGCAGCTGCTCGCGGACGATCTGAGATGAGAGAGAACCCGAAACTTTACAGAACAGGGGAGATTTGAACTATGCGCGTAGTACTCGATCATGTCACGAAACGCTTCGCGGATGTGACGGCGGTCAGCGAATTTTCCGCCACGCTGGAGGACGGCGAGCTGGTGTCCCTGCTGGGCCCGTCCGGCTGCGGCAAGAGCACGCTGCTCAACATGCTCTCCGGCATCCTGCCGGTGTCGGGCGGCAGGATCTACTTCGACGACCAGGACGTGACCGGCATGCCGCCGGAAAAGCGCGGCATCGGCCTCGTCTTCCAGAATTATGCGCTCTATCCGCACATGACGGTCATGGGCAACATCTGCTTCCCGCTGGAGACGCAGCGCGTGCCCAAGGCGGAGCGTATCGAGCGGGCGAACGAGATCGCCAGGCTCGTGCACGTCGATATGCTGATGAACCGCAAACCCTCCGAGCTCTCCGGCGGCCAGCAGCAGCGCGTCGCCATCGCCCGCGCGCTGGTGAAGAATCCGAGGCTACTGCTGCTCGACGAGCCGCTTTCGAACCTCGACGCGCGCCTGCGCCTGGAGATGCGCGAGGAAATCCGCCGCATCCAGCAGCGCACCGGCGTCACGACGATCTTTGTCACGCATGATCAGGAGGAGGCGCTGTCCATCTCCGACCGCATCGTGCTGATGAAGGCGGGCGTCCTCCAGCAGAACGACCTGCCGCAGAGCCTGTACAACGAGCCGGCCAACCAGTTCGTCGCGGACTTCCTGGGCAATCCGCCGATCAACAACCTGCCCGGCACCGTGGAGGACGGCGCGTTTGTCGCCGCGGACGGCAAGGCGCGCTGCGCGCTGCCGATGCTCGCGGGCGTTGAGAACGGCCGGAATGTCAACCTCTCCGTGCGCTCCGAGAGCTTCGTGCTCGATGAGAACGGCCCGATGGCCTGCGAGGTGACGCGCGTCTACCAGATGGGCAAGGAGGAGATGGCCTATTTGACCTTTGGCGGGACCGACTTCCGCGCCTACATCGACTCGGAGGAGGGGCTGCGCAAGGGCGATGCGGTGCGCCTTTCCCTCAAGCGCCGAGGCGTATTTCTCTTCGACCGTGAGACGGGGGAGAGGATTCGATGAAAAAGAACAAGCAAAAGCCCGACCGGGAGCTGGTCGACCGCAGCTTCCTCGCGCGCATCGAGCCCTACCTGTATCTGCTCCCGTTCTTTCTGGGCATCGCCGTCTTCACGCTCTATCCGGTCGTCAACGTCGTGCTCATGTCCTTCAAGGAGGATTACAGCTACCTGACGCGCGAGTTCAGCCAGTGGGGCCTGGCGAACTATGACAAGGTGCTGAGCGATCCCAAATTCGCGCAGGCTGTCGGCAACACGCTGAAGTATGTGCTGCTCGTCGTGCCGATTTCCACGCTGATTTCCGTCATCGTGGCGAATCTGCTCAACCAGAAGCTGCGCTTCTCCGCGCTGTTCCAGACGGCGTACTTCCTGCCGATGGTCACCTCCGTGACGGCGGTCGGCCTGGCCTGGAAGCTCATGTACAACAAGAATTTCGGCATCATCAACTACATCCTCTCGTTCTTCGGGATCGACAAGATTCCATGGCTGGAAAACGCCGCGTGGAGCATTCCCTCGCTGGTTATTTTCGGCGTGTGGAACATCCTGCCGTTCACGATCATCCTGCTGCTCTCGGGCCTGCAGAACATCGACCCGCAGTATTACACGGCGGCCCGCGTGGATGGCTCCGGCTCACTGCGCATCTTCCTGCGCATCACCGTGCCGCTGCTGGCGCCGACGATCTTCCTGGTGTGCATCGTGAACACGATTTCCTGCTTCAAGGTGTTCTCGGAGCTGTATCCGCTGTTCAACGGCAAGCCGGGTCCGTTCTACAACCTCTACACCGTCGTCTATTACATCCGCTTCGCGATGATGGAGAACCGCAAGTACGGCGTGGCGGCAGCCGCGGCCATTGTGCTCTTCGGCTTCATCTTCGTTTTCACGATGATTCAGCGCGTGGTGCAGAGCTGGATGAGCGCCAGAAAGAGGTGAGCAGAGATGAAGAGAAGGATTTCCCGTTTTTGCATGTATTTCTTTCTGACGCTGGGCGCGGTCATCATGCTCTTCCCGTTCTTCTGGATGTTCTCCTCGGCGTTCAAGACGACGCAGGAGATCAACAAGTTCCCGCCGCAGTGGCTTCCTGGCCACCTGAGCCTGGACAACTTCAGGAGAGCGTTCGCGATGGCGCCGTTCGCGAAGTACTTCTTCAACTCGGTGTTCGTCATGGTGTGCTCCGTCGGCCTGACCACGTTCACGACGATCCTGGCGGCGTTTGCGTTCTCGCGCCTGCGCTTCCCGGGCCGCAAGCTGATCTTCTCACTGCTGCTCTCGCTGATGATGATCCCGTTTGAGATGCTGATCATCACCAACTACTCGACGATCGTCGACCTGGGGCTGTGGGACACGCTGATCGCGCTGATCCTGCCGTTCACCAGCTCGATCTTCTACACCTACATCCTCAAGGGCTTCTTCGATTCTGTCTCCGACAGCCTGTACTGGTCGGCGCGCATCGACGGCTCGAGCAACTGGCGCTACCTGTGGAAGGTCATGGTGCCCATGGCGCGCCCGTCGCTGACGACGATCATCCTGCTCAACGCGCTGGCGAGCTGGAACTCGTTCATGTGGCCGATGTACGTCATCTCCAGCGACAAAAACCGCACGCTGCCGTGGGGCCTGCAGGTCTTCACGACGGAGGCGGGCTCCTATCCGGAGCTGCTGATGGCGGCCTCGACCGTCGTCGTGCTCCCGGTCATCATCCTGTTCCTCTTTGCCCGCAAGTACATTGTCCGCGGCGTGGCCCGCGGCGGTCTGAAGGGCTGATTTCCTGCACCGGCGGTCCGCCTGATCCTGACCGCCGGTGTTTTTTTGTCCGTCACGCGCTGCGAAAAAGAATTTTCCAGGGTGGGGATGGGGCAAATCTGTCTTGAAATTAACGCGCGCGACGGCTGCGCTCCGGGAGCGGTGAATAGAGGAAGGAGAAACGCGGCATGATGAAGCCGTGCATGACACAATGGAAACGGAGTATGCGGTTTTTGTCGGAACCGGCAGACACTGACCGGGAATTGTCCAAATCGGTTTCGCGGGTTTTGCGTTGACTGTTTTTGGTGAATATGATATAATATCCTCGATTCTTTATTGAACGGCATGAACGCGGGAGGCGGAGGAATGAAGGACCTGAACATGCTGGTCTGGCTGACGCAGCTCGGACTGAGCGTGGCCATTCCGCTGGCCGGATTCACCTGGCTGGGGGTGTGGCTCCGGGACCGCTTCTCGCTGGGCAGCTGGGTTGTTGTGGTCGGGCTTGTGGTCGGCTTCATCTGCGCGGTGGACGGCTTCCGCTCCTCGCTGCGCATCATGGAGCAGATGGACAGGCGCCGCAGTGAGGATAAGCAAAAGCGCGGCAAGCCGCAAAAGAGAATCTGACGGAGGCAGATATGGATTTCCGAAAGACGGTACTCCGGGAGACCGGCATCATCGCGCTGGGCGAGGTCATCGGCGTGGCGCTGATGTTCGGCGTCTTCGCGCTGCTGGGGCGCTTTGACCGTGCGGTTGTGCTGGGCGGCATCGTGGGCGCGGCCCTGGCGATCCTCAATTTCTTCTTTATGGCGGTCAATGCGAGCGTGGCGGCCGACAAGGCGGTCAGGCAGGACGTGAAGGGCGGAAAGGCGCTCATGCAGACGTCATATCTGATGCGGCTGGCAGCGATCTTCGTGATCCTGCTGGTGTGCGTGAAGAGCGGCTACTGCAATGCGATCGCCGCCGTGGTTCCGCTCCTGTTCACCCGCCCGACCATCACCCTCGCGGAATTCTTCAGAAAGCCAGGTGAAACACAGTCATGAATCTGAATGTGACCGGTGCCTTTATCTACTTCACCATTCCCATTCTTGGCGGCATCCCCATCACGCAGACCACCGTGTCCTCGCTGATCGTGGCGATCGTGGTGATCATCGCGTCCATCCGGCTGGGCAAGAACCTCAAGAAGCGGCCGGACGGTGTGCAGGTACTCGTGGAGAAGGGCGTGACCATGCTCTATGACATGGTGGCCGAGTCGATGGGCGAGCACAACCTGCACTGGGCGCCGTTCATCGGCACGATCTTCCTGAGCAGCATTCTGGGCAGCCTGATCGGCATGACGGGCTTCCTGCGCTCGTCCACGGCGGATCTGAGCTGCACGCTGACCTGGGCGGTGCTCGTCTCGCTGATCATCTGGTACAACGGCATCAGGAACAACGGCTTTGTGGGCTGGCTCAAGGGATTTACCGAGCCGATCGTGGTCATGACGCCGATGAACGTGATCTCCGAAATCGCGCAGCCGGTGTCCATGGCGTTCCGTCACTTCGGCAACGTCGCCGGCGGCGGCGTCATCACCAGCATCCTGTACGTGGCGCTGTCGATGCTCTCCACAGCGGTGCTTGGCGCGATCGCCAACACGAAGATCGTGCCCATCGCGCTGCTCATTGCGGGCGCGGCGCTGCTCGTGCTCTTCAAACAGAAGACGCACAAGAAGTTGCATGCGGTCATCGGTGCGGTCTGCGCGGTGCTGGGCCTGTTCGGCGTGCTGCAGGCGTTCGGGCTGCTTGAGGGTGTGCCGGTGCTGGCGCTTGGCATCCCGGCTGTGCTCTCGTGCTACTTCGACATTTTCTCCGGCTTCGTCCAGGCGTATGTGTTCATGCTGCTGACGATGGTGTACATTGGAAATTCCTGCCCGCCTCCCGAGACCCGGGAAGCTGTGCAGTCTTAATTTCAACGACAAAAACAAAACATGAGGAGGAACATTTATGGAACTTTTGGCTGAAGCGATTGCGACTGCGGGTAAGGCTATCGGCGCGGGCCTGTGCATGGGCATCGGCGCTATCGGACCTGGCGTTGGCGAAGGTAATGCGGTGAGCAAGGCGCTGGAGGGCATGGCCCGTCAGCCCGAGATGGCCGGCACCCTGCGTTCCACGATGATCATGGGCTGCGCTATCGCTGAGACGACCGGTATTTACTCCCTGCTGATTGCGTTCCTGATCCTGTTCGTGCTGTAAGGTTCGCTCTTTCCGGACTTCCATGCGAGAGGAGAGAACGAAGTGGGACAGTTTGAAAGTTTTATTGGCGTAGACTTCTGGACGGCGCTGTTCGTGCTGCTGAACACACTGGCCATCTTTGTGGTGGCGAAGAAGTTCCTGTTCGTGCCCGTTCACAATATGATTGAGTCTCGCCAGAAGGAGATTGACGGCATCTACGCCGACGCGGACCAGGCAAAATCCGACGCTCAGGCCATGCGGGCCGAGTATGAGGAGAAGCTCTCCGACGCGCGCGCCACGTCCGAGCGCATGGTGAAGGAAGCCACTGCGCGCGGCCAGAAGCGCGAGGAGGAGATCGTCCGTCAGGCGAACGCGGAAGCCGCCCATATCCTCGACAAGGCGGCTGCCGACGCGGCCATGGAGAAGAAAAAAGCCATCAACGACGCCAAGGACGAGATTGCCGAAATGGCCATGGCCATCGCGGGCAAGGTCGTCGGCCGCGAGCTCAATGACGCGGATCAGGCGAACCTGGTGGATCACTTCATTGATGAATTGGGTGACAAAGCATGACCCGGATCGCAAGTGTGTACGCAGAAGCGCTTTACGGGCTGACCAGGGATGAGGGGCTTTGCGACGAGGTGCTCGGGCAGCTTGAGGTGCTGTGCGCCGCCTTTGAAGCGGAGCCGGATTTCCTGCGTCTGCTTTCCGCGCCGAGCCTGTCCAAGGAGGAGCGTCTTCACATCGTGGAGGAGAGCTTTGCCGGCAGGGTGCATCCCTATCTGCTGAACTTCATGAAGATCCTCACGCAGAAGGGATACATGCGCTGCTTTACGGACTGCTGCGCCGCTTACCGCGACCTCTACAACGAGGACAACGGGATTCTGCCCGTCAAGGTCGTCACCGCGGTGCCGCTCAGGCAGGCGCAGTCGAACCGGCTGCAGTCGAAGCTGAACGCCATGACCGGCAAACAGGTCAGGCTCGAGAACGTGATTGAACCGGACTGTCTGGGTGGTGTGCGTCTTGAGTACGACGGCAAGCGCGTGGACGATACGATCAGGCATCGCCTCGACGCCGTGCACAGCTTGCTGAAAAACACCATACTCTGATGGAAGAAAGCAGGGACGGTATGGAATTGAGACCCGAAGAAATCACAAAGATCATTCGAGAACAGATCAAGAATTACGAGAATAAGCTGGAGACCAGCGAGACCGGCTCCATCATCCTCGTCGGCGACGGCATCGCCCGCGCGACGGGGCTTGACAAGTGCATGGCCAATGAGCTGGTCGAGTTTGAAAACGGCGAGTTCGGCATGGCGCAGAATCTCGAGGAGGACTCCGTCTCCATCGTCATTCTGGGCAGCGACGAGGGCCTGCATGAGGGCAGCCTCGTCAAGCGCACCGGCCGCGTCGTGTCCGTTCCCGTCGGCGAGGAGCTGATTGGCCGCGTGGTCAACGCGCTCGGCCAGCCCATCGACGGGAAGGGCGACATCCACACGACGAAGACCCGCCCGATCGAGAGCCCGGCCCCGGGCATCATCGAGCGCAAGGGCGTCAGCGTGCCGCTTCAAACGGGCATCAAGGCCATCGACAGCATGATCCCGATTGGACGCGGCCAGCGCGAGCTGATCATCGGCGACCGCCAGACCGGCAAGACGACGATCGCGACCGATACGATCATCAACCAGAAGGGCAAGGGCGTCATCTGCATCTACGTCGCCATCGGTCAGAAGAACTCGACCGTGGCGCAGCTGGTGGAGCAGCTCACGCAGGCGGGGGCGATGGATTACACCATCGTCGTCAGCTCGACGGCTGCGGAGATGGCTCCGATGCAGTACATCGCGCCGTATGCGGGCTGCGCCATGGGCGAGTACTTCATGGCGCAGGGCAAGGACGTGCTGGTCGTCTACGACGATCTGTCCAAGCACGCCGTCGCGTACCGCGCGCTTTCCCTGCTGATCCGCCGCCCGCCGGGACGCGAGGCGTATCCGGGCGACGTCTTCTATCTGCACAGCCGTCTGCTGGAGCGCGCCGCGCGCATCGCGCCGGAGTACGGCGGCGGCAGCCTCACCGCGCTGCCGATCATCGAGACGCAGGCGGGCGACGTGTCGGCCTATATCCCGACGAATGTCATCTCCATTACCGACGGCCAGATCTTCCTGGAGAGCGAGCTGTTCCACTCCGGCATCATGCCGGCCGTGAACCCGGGCATCTCGGTCTCCCGTGTCGGCGGCAATGCGCAGATCAAGGCGATGAAGAAGGTCGCCGGCTCGCTTAAGCTGATCTACAGCCAGTACCGCGAGCTTCAGAGCTTCTCGCAGTTCGGCAGCGACCTCGATGCGGACACCAAGGCGCGTCTGGCGCAGGGCGAGCGCGTCGTCGAGGTGCTCAAGCAGGGCAAGAGCGCGCCGATCGACGTCGAGAAGCAGGTCTGCATCATCTACGCGGTCACGCATGACTATCTGATGGACGTGCCGGTGGAGAAGGTTTCCGAGTACGAGCGCGGGCTGTATGAGCGCATGGACGCGCAGCATCCGGACGTGCTGGAGACCATCCGCACGACGGGCCAGTTTGACAAGGAGACGGAGGCGAAGCTCGCCGCCGCGCTCGCGCAGTATACGAAGGATTTCCTCGGCAAGTAATGGAAAGGAGGGGGTAAGTGATGGCTGGCGCTTCCATGAAGGACATCAAGCTGCGCATCAAGAGCGTGCAGAGCACCATGCAGATCACCAAAGCGATGGAACTCGTCGCCTCCTCCAAGCTCAGACGCGCCAAAGAGCGTCAGGAGCGCTGCCGTCCGTATTTCACGGGGCTGCATCAGACGCTGCGGGACATCGAGGCGGCGACGAGCGATTTCTCGTCCCCGTATCAGACGCACCGCGAGGTGAAAAAGCGCTGCCTGATCGTGATTGCGGGTGACCGCGGCCTCGCCGGCGGCTACAACAGCAACATCTTCAAGGCCGTGACCGAGGAGCTGGCGAAGGGCATGCCGGTATGCGTGCTGCCCATCGGAAAGCGGGCGGTGGATTTCTGCGTTCGAAAGAACATCGAGATCCTGACGACCGAGTTCGCCGAGGCTGCGACGGTCTCCGTGGCGGACTGCTTCACCATCAGCAACCTGGTCACAAAGGGATATCTGAGCGGACAGTATGACGAGGTATCCATCGTTTTCACGCAATTTGTGTCCATGCTCACGCAGACGCCCCGCACGGACAGTCTGCTCCCGCTTGAGCCGGAGCAGGAAAAGCCGCAGACGGGCGTGCGTCCGCTGGTCATCTATGAGCCCAGCCCGGCGGCGGTGTACGACGCCATCGTGCCCAATTACATGGCGGGCATGATCTACGGCGCCATGTGCGAATCCGTCGCCAGCGAGCTGGGCGCGCGCCGCACGGCCATGGATGCCGCGAGCAAGAACGCCGCGGAGATGATCGACGATCTGAGCCTGCGCTATAATCGGGCCCGCCAGGGCGCGATCACGCAGGAGATCACGGAAATCGTCGCGGGCGCCGAGCATTGACAACGACGCAGAAGGAGCAACGATATGGCTAAAGGAAGCATCGGTACCGTGGTGCAGGTCATCGGCCCGGTACTGGATATCAGATTTGGGGACGGCGAACTTCCTCAGCTGCTCAACGCCGTCGAGGTGGAAAACGGCGAAAAGAAGCTGGTCGTCGAGGTGGCTCAGCACGTGGGTGACGACGTCGTGCGCTGTATTGCCATGAGCAGCACGGACGGTCTGACCCGCGGCGCGAAGGCCGTCGATACCGGCTCCTCAATCACCGTGCCGGTGGGCGAGAAGTGCCTGGGCCGCATCTTCAACCTGCTGGGCGAGCCGGTTGACAACCAGCCCGCGCCGCAGGACGTGGAGCGCTGGCCCATCCACCGCGAGGCCCCGCCGTATGACGAACAGGAGACGTCCGCTGAGATTCTGGAGACGGGCATCAAGGTTGTGGACCTGATCGCGCCGTACGCTAAGGGCGGCAAGATCGGCCTGTTCGGCGGCGCTGGCGTCGGCAAGACAGTGCTGATCATGGAGCTGATCAACAACGTGGCCAAGCAGCATGGCGGCCTGTCCGTGTTCACGGGCGTCGGCGAACGCACGCGCGAGGGCAACGATTTGTACAATGAGATGAAGGAGAGCGGCGTTCTGTCGAAGACCGCGCTCGTATATGGCCAGATGAACGAGCCGCCGGGAGCGCGTATGCGCGTGGCGCTGTCCGGCCTGACGATGGCGGAGTACTTCCGCGACCGCGAGGGACAGGACGTGCTGCTGTTCATCGACAACATCTTCCGCTTCACGCAGGCGGGCTCCGAGGTTTCCGCGCTGCTGGGCCGCATGCCCAGCGCCGTCGGCTATCAGCCGACGCTGGCGACCGAAATGGGCGCGCTGCAGGAGCGCATCACCTCGACGAAGAAGGGCTCCATCACGTCCGTGCAGGCGGTCTACGTCCCTGCGGACGACCTGACCGACCCGGCTCCGGCGACGAC